>CADDZK010000446.1 GCA_902812425.1 Actinomycetota bacterium | reverse complement strand
GCCAGGAAGTCACCCAGGCGGCGCTTCATCGCCTCCGCGACTCCCACTTCCACCAGGGCTCCGCCGAGAGCGAGGCGGCGCGCCGGACCGGCATCCCCGACGGGGGTCAGGATGGCCGCTGCCGCCCCCGCGCTGGCGGCCGAGGAGGCGGCGAAGAGGAGCGGCAACTCGCGCCTGGCCTCGTGCCACACGGGCACGGAGGTGTCGGCGACAAGCACGGCGGTGTAGGTTGCGAGTGCGGGACCCAGCAGGGCCGAGAGTACCTCGCAGGCACGACCGAGGCGCGGAAAGACGCCGATAAGTTCGGCCGTGGCAGCGATCCCTACCGCAGACCCGAAGGTGGAGAGGACCCAGGTCCCCACGCTCATCGGTGAGGTGGGTTTCACGACCCTGAGCATGTTGTAGAAGCGCTCTGGTTTCCCGAGGTCGGAGATGAGAAGCACCGGGCTGACCGTCGCCCCGCCCAGGGCGGCGAGGAGGGCGGACCGCGCGAGCCTGTCGTTGCCTGCGAGACGCGAGATCAGGGCAAGGTCGGCGGAGGCGCCAGCGAGCCCACCGAAGAAGAAGTAGAGGGGGATCTCCCAGCTCCATGTAGGCTCTTTTAGTACGGCCTGTCCGTAGTAGTTGCGTACGTCTTCCTCGGAGACTTCTTTCACCCAGCCCCGCGCGCCCGGCTGCGCCCCCTGCTGCGTGGCCGAGTGGACCGGCCTGTAGTAACGCCCCTCGCTCATCGCCTTCCTCCGAGGAAGGAGGCCACGACCCCTGTGAGAAGGGCACCGGCGGCGACGGCCGCAGATCCCCACAGGGAGCCGAACTTGCGCGTGACGACCTCGGGGTCGGGCGGCAGGCGGTAGACCTCGGGGTCGTCCAGCAACAGGAAGAAAGCGCCCATGCCGTACTCATTCTCGTTCGCCCCGTATAGCCTGGCGCCTTCGGCTCCGGCCTCAACCAGCATATCGAGGCGACCGTTGGCCTTCTCGCGAAGCTCGTCCAAAGGACCGTACTGGATCGAGTCTGTAGGGCATGCCTGGGCGCAGGCAGGCTCGAGGCCGTCCTTCTGGCGGTCGTAGCACATCGTGCACTTCCAGACCCGCCCGTCACCTTCGCGCTGGTCGAGTACGCCGAAGGGACAGGCGGGTACGCAGTAGCCGCAGCCGTTGCAGATGTCTTCCTGCACGACAACGGTGCCGAACTCGGTGCGGAAGAGCGCGCCAGTGGGGCACACGTCGAGGCAGGGAGCCTCGGTGCAGTGCTTGCAGACGTCCGAGCTCATCAGCCAACGGAAGTCCGGCTCCCCTACGATCTCAGGGGTGCCTAATCCTGCCTGCTCCTGCAGGTAGACAGGTTTGCGTTGCTCGACGAAGGCCACGTGGCGCCAGGAATCGGCGCCCAAGGCTCCCGTGTTGTCGTAGGAGTTGCCTGTGAGCTCCATGAGCGTAGCCGGGACGTCGTTCCACTCCTTGCAGGCGACCTCACACGCCTTGCAGCCTATACACACTGTCGTGTCGGTGAAGAAGCCCATCCGCGGACGCTGCTGGCCGTCGTAGGTCTTGTGGCCGAGGGGGATCAGGGGCCGCGTCTCCGGCGTCTCGCGGCCCTCGATGTTCATCGCGTCCGTCGTCCCCGAGCCGGGAATGATGTTGGCTTCGCCACTCGTTTCGCTCAAGATCCACCTCCGTCACTCCTTAGGCGTCTGGCGAAGTCCTCGACGCGCTCGGACCTCGCGCGACGCCGGTAGCCCTCGACGAACTCGAGGAGGGCCTCTCCACGCGGCCTCCTGCCTGGCCTGATGTCGCAGGTCGCAGCCTTGTACTCGCCGATGTGGACGTTCGGGTCGAGGGCCAGCCCAAGGAGGTCGTTGGCCGAGTCTCCGGTCACGATGCCCCTGCTCCCCCAGTGGTAGGGCATCCCGACCAGATATGTCTTCTTCCCCTGCACCAGCAAAGGCGCGAGCCTGTCGGTGACGAGCACGCGCGCCTCTATCGCAGAGCGCATCGTCACGATCGTCGCCCATCCGCCGTTTTCGAGGCCTGTTTCCTCGGCCAGCTCCGGGCTCACCTCGCAGAACATCTCGGGCATGAGCTCGGAGAGGTGCTCGGTCGAGCGGGACATACCTCCGGCGGTGTGGTGCTCGGTGAGGCGGTAAGTCGAGAGGATATAGGGGAAGACGCCAGCACCCGGCTGCCCACCGGAGGGGTTGTAGAGGTTGTCGCCCCTCGGGAACCGCTCGCGCGCCGGGTTGGCCCGCTGGCCGTAGAGGGCGTTATCGAAGGGCGACTCTTCGGGTTCGTAGTGGGTGGGGAACGGTCCGTCCGTCAGCCCGGCTGGCACGAAGAGCCAGCCTGTTCCGTCTGTCTGCATGATGAAAGGCTTATCGCCCCTTATGGCGTCCTCGGCCTGCGCGTCGTTTGGGGGCACGTAGTCGGGTCGCTTGGTCGCCAGCATGTCCGGGACGTCGTAGCCGGTCCACTCGCCCTCTTCCTCGTCCCACCAGACGTACCTCTTGCGCTCGGACCAGGGTTTGCCCTCGGGGTCTGCTGAGGCGCGGTTGTAGATGATGCGGCGGTTCATCGGCCACGCCCAACCCCATTCGGGAGCGACCCAGGATTGTTCGGTCCAGGGCTTGCGGCGGTTGGCCTGGTTCACCTCGCCTTCGTAGACGCCGGAGTAGATCCAGCACCCACAGGTGGTCGAGCCGTCGTCTTTTAGCGAGGTGTAGCCGGGGAGGGCGTTGTTTTCGGCGTCCCAGCCGTTAATCTCGCGCAGCACCGAATGGGCGTCGGGTTCCTCGATGCCGTTATCAGTCTTCGTCGGGTAGTTCCAGTTGAGGTCGAGGACGGCACGGTCTTTCGGATCGGTCGAGTTCGCGAGCTTCTCCCTGACCCTCTCCCCGAGGTGGTACATGAACCACAGCTCCGAGCGGCAGTCGTCTTTTGGTTCTACGGCCTTGTTGCGCCACTGCAGGAGACGCTGAGTGTTCGTAAAGGAGCCCTCTTTCTCGGCGTGAGAGGCGGCGGGCAGGAAGAAGACTTCCGTTCCTATATCTTCGGGCT
>CADDZK010000445.1 GCA_902812425.1 Actinomycetota bacterium | reverse complement strand
CCCTCAGGCGGTAGTAGGCGAGCTCCGGCATATCCTTCTCGATGGACTCCTTGACAAAGTTGTCCATCGCCGCGAGGTGCCCCGTGAAGTCATACTGCGGAAACGACCAGCCCATCCTGACGCCGGCGGGGAAGCGGGCGGTCTTGACCCCCGCGATGTCTATAATGCGGTACTCTTCCTGCTTCTGGCGAGAGAGGGCGTTCTCGGGCTCGCGGTACGTTGGCGGCAGGTCCCCGCCGCGCACCCCGGCGTCGCGCTCGAGCGTGGCGTACACGTCCGGGAACATCATCTGGGCGAGCTTGGTCGCCTGCCTATTGAGCTCGTCGATCGAGTCGAGGGCGTGCTGGAAGACCCCGCGGCCATACTTCTCGCCGCGCTTCTTGCGGATCGTGCGCACGACCACAGGTATGAAGTCCCAGCCCGTGACGTGCTCGCCGGGCATTGCGTTCTCGGGACTAGCGAGGGTCGCGCTCTCCTTGAGCTCGCTCCTACCGCTTGCGGTGTCGGAGACGTCCTCGAGGTCCGCCCCTGGGTCCAGGTCGTGATCCCACTTCCTGTAGACGCGAGAGGGCTTGTCCCAGAGCTCCGTTACGACCCGCTCGTCGCCCTGCTCGTCGATGTAGGGTACGTCGAGCCTGAGGTAGGTGAGGATGTCGCGCCCGTCGACTCTCCAGTCGATCACATGCCTCGGGTCGAGGAGGAGGCGCTGCACCCGATCGAAGGGCGAGTTCGGGTCGTTCTCGTCCTCCCTGACCGACTCCACCTTGACGAAGAGGATCCCGTGTGTGGCGAGATCTCGGGCGGCCTCCTCGGCACGGTCAACCCAGTTCGACCACTCGTAGACCTGCGTGATCTGATCCTTCAGGCGGGTGTTCGTCCCCGTATCGAGCGACTCGATCAGACGGTCGGTGAGCTTCGCGGCGTAGAGATCTACGATCCGACTGGCCGGCGAGCGAAAACCCGAGTAGCCCTGATAGCCCGCGTCCGAGAGCTCGCTTGCTATCCGCTGGTAGAGCCGGTCGTTGGCCTCGTAGGCGTCGAGTACGTCGAAGCGCTCTGCTTCGGTCGACCACCTACCGTAGACCGATGTTGGCACGGGGTAGGAGCCGTACGGGTTCTCTCCCCTCATCACGGTCCAGGCGCCGTTCAGGCGTCGTTGTAGCTCCCTCAGTGAGGGCATCCTACTGGCCCGCCATCCCGTAGGTCAGTTCATCGGGACCCATCCCGCTCTCCTCCATCTCTCGGATCTTTCTCCAATGCCAGCCTGTACTCAGAGGCGCCTCCTCGCGCCGCTGGACGTTGTTGATGAGGTGCGAAAACGACGTCGCCTGGTCCCAGTAGTCGTGGTTGGGGACGTTGAAGAGCTCGCGCTCGAACTCGGGCAGCCACTCGGCACCCTCGCCCGGGCCGGGAAGCGCGACCATCCCGCGTCTGCACCAGGGCGCCGCATCGCGCCAGTCGTTCTCCTGCCCACCCTTCAAGGGCGAGACGTCCACGGGCACTGTTATGGCCCTTAGCCAGTGTGGGCCCGCGTAGTCGATGTCCTGGATCAGCTGCACGCCTGAAGCCCTGTTCTCGATGTAGAGCTCGAGCATCGGCACCCGATCGCGGGTCATCCAGGGTGTGAGCATCTCGACCAGCCAGTCCCTAAGGTACGGGAACTCGAGGCGCTCCCGCTTAACGTCGCGCAGGGCGAGCGAGTAGTCGGGCCTCAAGTTGGCCACGGTGAGCGCGTTGAAGGCCGAGTGCTCTTTGGCGGTATTCGCCGTATCGAGTGCCGCGAAGCGTCCCACGGCCTGCCTGTCTACCCTCGGATCACCAAAGGCGTAGCGGGCGAGTGGGTGGTCGAACCACTCCCGTCTGAACGCCGGGGTGCCGCCCGCCTCGAGGAACTTTGCAAGGTGCTCCTGGGCGAACTCCTCCTCGCTCATGTCCTCGGCTGCCGCGTCGATCTCGGCGTCGTCTATAAACGGGTTGTCATAAGAGGTGAACTGCCACGACTCCCAGTCCGGGTGCTCTTCCGACTGGCCGCGCTCAAAGAGGTCGAAGAACCAGTTGAACCCGTAGGGCGTCGAGATGAAGATCGCGGAGCCTGCCCGGTCTGCAAGGGATGGCCTGAGCTCCTGCGTCCAGCGCTCCTCCTCCATGAACGCCGCTTCCTCGACGATCACGAGGTCGAGGCCTTCGCCTCTTAGGGAGACCTCGGTCCCCGCGGTCTTGAACTCGAGGAAGCCACCGCCCGGGAACTCGATCCGCTTCTCGGCGACGCGGATGACGGCGCCCGGAATCGTGCGGCAGAGCCTCTCGGTAGGCCGCCACCCGCGCTTGGTCAGGTCGACGGTGGGTGCTACCCACCAGACCGCGCCACCCCTCATGGCGACCGCGAGGGCGATCACCATGCACAGGAACGTCTTCCCGAAGCGCCTGCCCGCAGCGAGGACCTTGAAGCGCGCCCTCGACTGCTGGACGATCTTCTGCTTGCGGTGGAGCTTCGGCTTGAAGGCTACGCGGTGCTTGGGCCGAGTCCTTGGCCTAGTGGCCCCCATGGCCATTCAGCTCTGCTGCGACCTCATCGGATGGGATGTCCTCCCCGAAGTCCACCACGTACTCGTAGTTCTCGTGCTGGATCGGACCGCCACCAGGGCCCGAGTGCTCGACCCTGTCTGCGAAGAGCTGCAGGTACTTGCCCAGTAGCTCCAAGGGCGCCTTCTTGTCGGCGAGCTTGACCTTGACCCTCCTGACCTCCCGGGCGTCGTCGCCCCTGCCCTCGACGTAGTCTTCGACGGTCAGTTCGCTAATGGCCGCGGCCTGCTCGCGGGTGATCTCCGAGAGATCCACGAACGCATCGTCTTCGCCCGTGATGTTCATGAAGTCCATCATGTTCGAGAAGCCAAGGCGCGCAAGCTCCGAGAGCACGGCATCACTTCTCACGCCGATCTCTTGGAGCTTCTCCTCGATGCGCCGCCCGATCTCCTCCGCGATCTAAGGTTTCTTCAGGTTCTCCTGGCCGATAGAGTAGGCCGTCTTCTCGGAGTATCCGGCTCTGATCGCAGCCTGCGT
>CADDZK010000444.1 GCA_902812425.1 Actinomycetota bacterium | reverse complement strand
GTCCGGGTAGAAGTAGTCGAACTCGCCCATCTTCTCGCCCTCTGAGGCGAACTTGATCGGCCGTCCGGTCACGGAGACGACCGAGAGCGCCGCGCCGCCGCGGGCGTCACCGTCGAGCTTGGTCAAGACCATCCCGTCGAAGTCGGCGTATTCCTGGAAGGCCTGCGCCACCTCGACGGCGTTCTGGCCCGTAACGACGTCGAGCACGAGGAGGACGGAATGCGGCTTCGAAGCCTGCCTGACGCGCCTTATCTCCTCCATCATCTCCACGTCGACGACCTGCCTGCCCGCCGTGTCGACGATGACGAAGTCGTATCCGCCGTCCCTCGCCTCCTTGATGCCGCGCTCGGCGATCTCCTCCGGCTTGGGCCCCGTGCCCTCCGTGTACACGGGCACGGAGAGCTCGCGTCCTATCTGCTGCAACTGGTCTATGGCCGCAGGGCGATAGGTGTCGCAAGCTACGAGATACGGGTTCTTCCCGAGCTTCCTCACGAACAGAGCGAGCTTCCCGGCGGTGGTGGTCTTGCCGTGGCCGTTGAGGCCCGCGAGCATCACGACCGTAGGCGGCCTGGAGGCGAAAGAGAGCTTGTGGGCCGTCCCGCCCATGAGGTTCGCGAGCTCCTCGTCGACAATCTTGACGACCTGCTGACCGGGGCTCAGGGCCTTGGAGACCTCCGCACCCGTCGCCCGCTCGCGGACGTTGGAGACGAACTCCTTTACGACGCCGTAGTTGACGTCGGCCTCCAATAGAGCCAGACGGATCTCACGCGTAACCTTCTTGACCTGGTCCTCCGTGAGGTTGCCGCTGCCGCGTACCCCATCGAGGGCCTTGTTTAGCCTCTCACCTAAAGTATCGAACATCTACAAATCTCCAAACAGGGCTTCTGCGAACTGGCGGGCGTCGAACGGATGCAGGTCCTCGACCTTCTCGCCTACCGAGATGAGCTTGATGGGCACCCCGACCTCGTTGGCGATAGCCAGGGCGATACCACCTTTCGCCGTCCCGTCGAGCTTGGTCAATATTATGCCCGTGAGTCCGGCGACTTCTTTGAACATCTTGGCCTGACGCAACCCGTTCTGACCCGTGGTCGCGTCCACCGTCATAAGCACCTCGTGCGGCGCGCCCGGGAGCTGGCGCTGTATGACCCTCTGCACTTTATCCAGCTCGGCCATGAGGTTGACCTTGGTGTGCAGCCTGCCCGCCGTGTCTATGAGCAGCACGTCCGTGCCCTCGCGCCTGGCCGCCTGTATCGCGTCGTGGGCGACGGCAGCCGCGTCTGCCCCGCGCTCGCGCGCCACCACGGGCGTCCCCGTCCTCTCGCCCCACTGCTGCAGCTGCTCGATTGCTGCGGCCCTGAAGGTGTCGCCTGCCGCAAACATCGTCGTCCCTGGCAGGAAACGCGAGAGCTTCCCTATGGTCGTCGTCTTGCCCGTCCCGTTCACCCCGACCATCAGGATGACGGTGGGCTGGTGCGAGACGTCGAGCTCGACGGGCCCTTCGAGCATACGGGTGGCGTGTGAGATCATGAGCTCCCGCAATTCCTCGCCGCTCGTGATGTTCCTCTCCAGAGCCTCCTGCTCCAGCTCGGTTACGAGCTTGGCCGTGGTCGGGACTCCGACGTCGGAGGAGATGAGTATCTCCTCGACCTTCTCCCAGAACTCCTCGTCCTCGACGTCCCTGAACTCGGCGACGGCGGCGTTGAGCTGCCCGACGAAAGATTCGCGGCTACGCGTCAGACCCTGTCTGAGCCTGCCGAACCATCCGGCGGACTCCTGCTCCTCTACGAGCGTCTCGGCGTCAGGGGCATCCTCGATCTCACTCGGCTCGGGGAGCGCCTCCTCGACCTCGCCGGGCGCGGCCTCCTCGATCTCCTCGACTTCGACAGGCTCCTCCCTTGCGGCCTGAACCTCCTCTGCCGTCGGTACGTCGGACGTCTCATCGGTTGACTCGGGCAGGACCTCGGTCGCTACCGTCTGGCTCCTCTCCCGCTCTTCGTCTGTGTCTCGTCTGAAAAAATTACGCCACGAGCGCGCCATAGGCGACTTCTTACTCTCCCTGCAAACGCTTCGACACAACAGTGGTGGCCCCGGAGGCATCCTGAACTACCCCGTAGAGCACGTCCGCCGCGGCCATCGTTCGTTTTTGATGGGTGACCAGCAGATACTGGCCATTTGTCCGGTGAGAGTCTACCACAGAGAGAAATCGGGCCAGGTTGAGATCGTCGAGCGCAGCCTCGGCCTCGTCGAGCACGCAGAAAGCCCCCGAACTTCCTCCCGGACGGCTGAGAAATATGCTGAACAGGAACGAGAGCGCGAGCAGGGCTCGCTCCCCACCGGAGAGGACGCGCAACGGGCGCCAGCCCTTCCTGCCGAGCCTGAGCCCGATCTCCACCCCCTCCTCCGAGAGATCCAAGACCCCCGACGACCCCTCGAGCATCCGCGGTACCATCTCCCCGAACGCCTCACGTACCCGCCCGAAGGTCTGAGTGAACCTGACCTCTATCTCCCTGTCTACTGATTGTATTATGCGGTTAAGTTCGGTAGCGGCGGCCTGGGCGTCTGCCCTCTGGGCGGAGACGAACTGGTGCCGTTCGCGCAGTCCCTCATCCTGGGAGAGCGCCAGGAGGTTGACGTCGCCGAAGCGTTTGAGCTTGCGGGCGAGGGCGTGTCGTTCTCTCTCGGTGCTCTCCGGGTGCTTCTCGGCCTCGTGGCGGGCGGCCTCGAGGGTTGCGCCCCACTCGGACTGTATCTCCTCGCCCGCTTCGGCCGAGGAGGCCTCGGCTCTCGAGACTTCTTCGGCGAGGTGTTCGGCGTGTGCGCGGGCCGTGGCGAGCTCTCCGGCGAGCTCCACGGCCCTGTGCGAGAGGGCGGTCCGTTCGGCGGAGACCCGTCGGTAGGTCTCCGTGGCCTCCGCTCTTAGGGTACGCGTGGCGTTCCTCCGCTCGCGGACGGCGGTGACGAGCCTTCTGGAGACCCTGGTTGCACGGGCGGCGATAGTCTGCGTCAGGTCGGTGTTCTCTGCGCCTGAGGTCGCTAGATCCAGCCTATTCGAGATCTCGCGC
>CADDZK010000443.1 GCA_902812425.1 Actinomycetota bacterium | reverse complement strand
GGAAGCCGCAGGTCGAGAGCTTCATGAGGTTCCTGTAGCCCTCTGCGGTCCTCGCGATGAGCGTGAGGTGGTAATACGGGGCGCGGCTGCGGTCGTTGCGGTCCGCGGTTACGTAGACCTCGCAGCCCATGAGGGGCTTTATGCCGGCGTCCCTGGCCGCCCTGTAGAACTTGACCGCGCCGTACATCACGCCGTGATCGGTCAGCGCGATCCCCGGCATGTTCTGATCTTTGGCGAAGGAGATCAAATCCTTGATCCGGCTCGCCCCGTCGAGCATCGAGTACTCAGAGTGACAGTGCAAGTGCGCGAACGCGCCGCCGGACGTAGCCGCCAAACTTCCTCCCTCTTCTGCCTGGTTTCGGCGACGCCCCAAAAGAGAGCGCCGCCGTCGCCTTGTTCTCCCCGTCGATCCTCGACGCGAGCTACTATACGGTACGGAAGGGCAGATTGTCCAGGGTACCTCGACCACAAGTTGAGCCCTGTTTTGCAGGACTTTTCACACAGATTTCAAGCTTCGGACATCGACCGTCGGGAAAGGAAGTACTGGCGTATGGCCCGCTGGGAAGCGTATTTGGGGCTTACGGGCTATTTAGGAGACGAGCGCGGCCTACTCTTCGTCGTCGTCTTTCCAGAGGAACCAGTTCAGGGCTATCTGGGCGCTCAGGACGGCAAAGAGGAGGGCGAAGAGGCCATGGCTGAAGTCATGGCGCCAGGCTGTATAGACGACGAGGGCGCAGGAGACGGTAAGGGCGGAGACGACGAAGAGGAGGGTGATCCCGAGCACCACGGCGCGCAGCACGCGTCTGAGCAGGCTGTCCTGGCGGGCTGCGCTCTGCGGCATCTCGGCGCCCCGCGCCACGACTTCAGTCCTTTTTTCCCTGGCTCGTGGTAGAGCCGGTCGACTTCTCTGAGGTCTTCTTGGAGTCCGACTTCGAATCTCCGTTGGTGCTCGTGGAGGTCTCCTTCGAGGCTGCCTCCGACGAACTTCTCTTGCTGTAGTCGGTCGAGTAGAAACCCGAGCCCTTGAACGAGATACCCACGGGGTGGAGGACCTTCCTCACAGGGGCGCCGCACTCGATGCAGGACGTAAGCGGGTCTTCCGACAGCTTCTGCATCACGTCGAAGACGTGCCCGTTCTCACACTTATATTCGTAGATCGGCATCCAGCCTCCATTTTAAATGCTCGTGAGTTCAAATTATACAGGCTGGGTGGTTTTCAAGACGCCGGCTAATGCGGACGCCGGCTCGGGTCGAGCTCCTCAGAGCCGAAGTCCCTCTCCATGTGTTCGCGCGCCGACTGTACCAGTTCGGGGCGCGCGCAGATCTCCTCTATCTCCTGCTGAGAAGCGTTCCTTCGCACGTACTCCTCGTCGAGGACGTCGCCGAGGTGGGCGCCTTCGCCTATGCGGTGCATTATGTATTCAAGCACCCGCGCTTCGCGCTCAGAAGGCCGGTCCGTGCTGAACAGCCGGTTCCAGAAAGATCTCTTCTCGCTCTCCGGCATGCCTCTCTCCTCACCTTAGAGATATCGTCCCGCACGAAGTTTAGCGAGTTGCAGACCCTCCGTACAGGGCATTATAGTCCGGCGAGAGCCTACACGGTAACGCCAGTCGGTCTCGCGTCTGACGGGAGATCATATCGGCCCGAAAAATACGCAATTTGTGCGAGGCGCGCCACCGAGACCAAATATATACTGTGTAAGTTACAAGAATGAGCAAGCACGTTCTCCACACTTTAAGGAAGGGAAAGAGTGGGATGGCGCACCAGCAACTCGTGGCCCACGTCCGCGATAGTTCCGGCAGCAGCACAGAACAGGAGGCCGTCCGCCTCTGGCTGCTTGGCGGCTTCAGGTTGTCCATCGGGACGAGGACTATCGAAGCGGAGAGGTGGCGGCTGGCGAAGGCTGCGAACCTGATCAAGCTCCTCGCCCTCGCGCCGCACCACAGGCTGCATCGGGAGCAGGCGGTGAATGTCCTCTGGCCCGACCTCGACGCGAAGCGGGCGTCCAACAACCTCTATCGCACCCTTCACTTCGCCCGCGGCGTCTTGGAGAGCGCCGGGGCCTGCGTCGTCGGGGCTAACTATCTGTCGCTACGGAGAGACCTGCTCGAGTTGTGCCCAGAGGGGCCCATCCGGGTCGACGTCGAGGCCTTCGAGAACGCCGCGAGGGTCGCCATGAGGAGCAGGGAGCCTGCGGCCTTCAGGGCGGCGATCTCTCTCTACGCCGGCGAGCTCCTGCCCGAGAACATCTACGATGATTGGGCGCGGGAGAGGCGGGAGGATCTCAGGCGCTCGTACATTGCGCTGCTGGTAGGGCTCGGCGCGCTGTACGAGGAGCGCAAGGAGTACGAGAAGGGGATACAGACGCTCCGTAGCGCGGTGGCGCAGGAGCCGACAGACGAAGACGTGAACGCCGCCCTCATGCGACTGTACGTCCTCTCGGGACGGCGGCTGGAGGCCTTGAGGCAGTACGAGCGGCTGCGCAAGACGCTCTCCGAAGAACTCGACACACATCCCACGGGCGCAGGGCGGCGCCTGTACGAAGAGATAAGGACGGGGAGAGTCCCCCACGCTGCCCGCCCGTCCGCGGGGCCCGTGGATACTCCACCCAACAACCTGCCCGCTCCCCTCACCAGCTTCGTCGGCAGGGAGAGACAGGTACTCGGGATCGAGCGCTCTCTCTCGATGACCAGGCTCATGACCCTCACGGGTACGGGGGGCTCGGGCAAGACGCGGCTCGCGCTCGAGGTGGCGCGCGACCTCGTGGGAACCTACCCGGACGGGGTGTGGCTGGCCGAGCTTGCACCGCTCGCGGATCCAACGCTCGTTACGCGGGCTGTGGCACAGGCTCTGGGCGTGCGCGAGCAACCGGACCGCTCGCTCGCGCAGACGCTCTGTAGCGACCTCGCGTCCAGGCGGATGCTGCTGGTGCTCGATAACTGCGAGCATCTCGTCGACGCCGCGGCGCACCTGGCCAAGGACCTGCTCGGCGCCTGCCCAGGACTCACCGTGCTGGCCACGAGCAGGGAATCTCTGGACGTCTCAGGCGAGATCGTGTGGCCCGTGCCCACCCTCTCCC
>CADDZK010000442.1 GCA_902812425.1 Actinomycetota bacterium | reverse complement strand
GCCGGGGCGCTCGTGCATTCCGCTCCCCGGCGTCGTAGTGCCGCAAGAACAGGTCCTCAAGGGTCGGGGGTTGGCTCGTGAGGCTCCTCACCCCGAAGGGCGTCAGGTGCGCGAGCAGATCGTCGAGCCCTGCGGCGTCTACCTGGCAGCGAACCCTGTGACCGTCAATGTGCAAATCGTGGACGCCGGGGAGCCCTGCGAGCCCCGCGGGCTCCCTCACAAGCTCGGCCGCGACAGAGGTGCGGGTCAGGTGCCTGAGTTCTGCGAGGGTGCCGCTCTCCACCGCCCTGCCGTCTCTTATGATGGTGACCCTGTCGCACAGGGCCTCTACCTCGGAGAGGATGTGGCTGGACAGGAGCACGGTCCTGCCGCTCCTCCTCTCCTCCTCTATGCACCCGCGGAAGACGGCTTCCATCAGGGGATCGAGGCCCGAGGTGGGCTCGTCCAGGAGGAGCAGCTCTGCGTCGGAGGCCAGCGCCGCCACCAAGGCCACCTTCTGCCTGTTTCCCTTGGAGTAGGCGCGGGCCTTCTTCCTGGGGTCGAGCTCGAAGCGCTCCAGAAGATCGGCGCGCCGACGCTTGTCGAACCCTCCACGCATCCTCCCGAGCAGGTCTATGACCTCACCGCCGGTGAGGCCCGGCCAGAGAGTAACGTCGCCCGGCACGTAGGCGAGGCGCTGGTGCAGGATCACCGCCTCGCGCCAGGGGTTGCCGCCGAGAAGCCGCGCCTCGCCGGAGTCCTTGCGGATCAGGCCGAGCAGGACGCGAAGAGTGGTCGACTTGCCCGCGCCGTTCGGACCCAGAAAGCCGTGCACCTCGCCTGTTGGGACCGAGAGATCCAGCCCGTCCAGAGCGCGGGTCCTTCCGAAGGTCTTGACCAGCCCGGACACGAAGATAGCGTTACCGTCGTTCATGAATTACTCACCCCGTGATAGTCGCCTTACACCCCAGACCAACAACCGACTTAGCTCTCGGTGTCTCATCCCAACAATGTCGATTCACCCCGGCCGGTCGTCCTAATCCTCTATCCTCAGTTTCGTTCCCCGCCCTCGGAACCTCCTCTCCAATTGCGCCATCCCACTGCGGACATGCCACGGTCCGTTCATCGAGATGCCCGCATGACCGCGGCGGTACTTTCCGCCCGCCGTTTCGCCGCCGTAAGCCAGTTGCGCCGGATCAAGGCGCTGCCTGGCCTTATCAGCCGCCAGTAACGCCCGAAGTGCCGGCGCGAGGCCGCATCGGTCGCGAGCACGCGGGTCTCGGTTCGGAGCTCGGCGCCACCGGCCCGGGCTTCTACCGAAAAGTTCATGGCAACCTTGGCGTAGCCCGGCTTCCCGAAGGCTCGGAACCCGTCCGCATCCCGGAATACAGGCCTCGAGCCGCCGGACACCTGGAACATCTGCCCTATACCGCCAAAGACCAGCTCCCGTCCCGGCTCCTCGGCGAGCAGGACGAACCCGAAGTCGAGCATCTGCCCGTAGAGGGACTCCCAGCCGTCAGAAGGCAGGCCCCGCTTTCCCGCTACGTAGGCAGGGATCGATCGCACGGCGAAGAGCAACCAGACGAGCGGCATCTCGCCCAACTTCACCAGTTTCACCGCTGCGAGAGCGCGTTCGGGCGGGGCGGATACCTGCGTCGAATGGACCTCACCGAAATCGTACCCGGGGACGAGTTCTTCTAGCAACACCGGTGCACCTCTCGTTCGCGCTTTTCAATACGCCACCGTATGGTAACGACGTCCGTGCGCTTTGTCAATACGCCAGCGTATGGTAAAAAGGATCCATGACGAAACGGAGGACGTACAATCGGGCTGGGACATTGAAGGCCGAGGATTGGGTGGAGGCGGCCCGCTCGGCGATGGCCGAGGGGGGCATCGAGGCTGTGGCGGTCGAGCCTCTGGCCCGTCGGCT
Organism: Actinomycetota bacterium; assembly: GCA_902812425.1. GTDB lineage: Bacteria > Actinomycetota > Rubrobacteria > Rubrobacterales > Rubrobacteraceae > Rubrobacter_D. The sequence goes on along the minus strand of CADDZK010000442.1, from coordinate 1,195 downwards.
CGGGGTCACGAAGGGCAGTTTCTACTGGCACTTCGAGGACCGCAAAGCCTTGCTCAATGCGACTTTGGAGCGCTGGGAGAAGGAGTCCACGGAGGCGAGGATCTCGGCGAGCCGCCGGATCTTCGACCCCAGGGAGAGGCTGGTGCGGCTCGGCGAGGAGGTCTTCGGCGACGCCCCACTGGACGGGGAGGCATCCGGGCAGGGGATCTTCTCCAGGCACGCCTTCGAACTCGCGGTCTCGGACGCCGCCGAAGACCCTCTCGTCCGTCCGGTGCTCCGGAGGGTCATCGAGCACCGGGTCGGCTACCTGGAGGAGTGCTACCGTGAGCTCGGGTTCTCGCTGGAGGAGGCGCGGCACCGGGCGCTTCTCGTCTACGCGGCCCACGCGGGTACGCTGCGGCTCTTCCGTGACGCCCCTCACCTCGTACCGCGCGGGGAAGGCTACACCTACTACCGGCGACACCTGCTCTCTACGCTGGTGCCAGGGGATAGAGCGGGCGACGCCGAAGGGACTTAGTGTGTTGCGTAACGGAGGGTACCTAGCGGGAGCACGTGCCGGGCGAGTCGTCGCCACCGGACAGTGAGTATTGGAAGCCGTTTCAACGCGACCTGGCTCTCGACCGCACGCAGAAAACGCCGACCCACACGAGTCGGTGGCCGGGCAGCCCGTGCCAGCGGCGCCGAAGAGCGAGGCCAAGGAGGGGCGAGAGGAGAGCTCTGATGAGCGGCAAGTACCTGCGTTCGGCCCGCCTGATCCTATTTCGCGAACGTTTGTCATCGTCCTTCCTCCTGATCGTGGTTGGTCTCAATGCGCGACTTGCAGCACGACCTTGCCGGGCACGCCAGGCTTCCGCTTGGCTTCGAAGGCCTCCCGGCCCCGCTCCAACGGGAACACCTCGCCGACGACGGACCTCAGCTCGCCGGCATCGATCCGCCGGGCCAGCTCCGAAAGCGCCGCCCGGTCCGGCTCGACGACGAAGAAGACGCCGCGTGCTCCCGGATGCCTGACCTCTTCGGGCGGGGGCACGACGGAAACGAGCACGCCCCCCGGCTTAAGGAGCGCCCAGGACCGCCTCCGTATCTCCCCGCCTACCACGTCGAGGACCACGTCGACCTCTTCGGCTACCTCCTCGAAGCGCCGGCCTTCGGTGTCCACGAACTCGTCCGCCCCGAGCTCGCGCACGAGCCCTTCGGC
>CADDZK010000441.1 GCA_902812425.1 Actinomycetota bacterium | reverse complement strand
TATAGGTCAGTGAAACGTCTTAGACCTTGTGCGGCGGTTTGTAAGTGCGCTCCTCTTCTCCTGGGAAGCCTGGATCTACGATGACTCGGGCTACGTCATTCTTCTCAAACACCGGCAGCATCTGGGTCACCGTCATTATGAGGAAGTGCTTGCCGAAGTTCAGGCCCTTATTCCCGATCTCACCCCTGCGCTGCTCGAGGACATCGATGAACGCCTTGTTCTCCTCATAGGGCTCGGTCTCATCGACAGGCCGGGACATAAACTCGGACATGAACGCTTTGGCCCGCTCGTGAGAAGTGAATAGCCACATGGTCGGGCCCACGTCGCGCAGGTTGAAGAGGTGGGCAGCGAGAATATTGTCCTCGTCGTCTGTAATGGCGGGTATGAAATACTTGTGCGTGTTACTGAGGGCTGCTTCCATTTCACTCTTCCTTCGTCGCACACTGCAGGCAGCGTATCCCGCCCTCAGCGCTCTCTTTGAAGGTCACCTCGACCCCGCGCTTGTGGGTCCCGTCAGGCAGGATGCACGTCTCCAGGGTGGCTATCTGCCTATCGCATGATGCGCACTGTTCGGGGAGCTGTCTCATAGGAAGGTATGTTAGCAGCAGGATCTTAGAGATAAGGTCCCTTAGGTGCACAGGCGCAGGAAGATTTAAAGGTTGTAGTAAAATCTATAGAAAAGATATGCCGTCTGGCAGACGAAACGAGCTTCGCATCAGGCGAAAATCAGGCGAAAATCATCCGAGATTCACTGGGCGCTCATTGGCTACGACTATCGTGGACAGCGGTGCGCAGATAGCAGTGAAGAAAGGGCGGCGGCTACTGTTAAGGAGTGTTAAGAAAACATTGCGCCGGGCAGCCAACCTGTCTAATCTGACCGTGGTGAGGGAATAACCTTAGTGAGCGCGTAACAAAAGTAACATTCGTTGCTGCTAGAATGCTACAAATGTTGCGGGGTGAGTGTCAGAGGAGACTACTACATGACTTGCTCGGTTTGTGTCAGAGGATGAAAGAGCAACAGGTGATCTGCCGCCCGAGGCCGTGGTAGTGCGAGGCGGGATCATGCTCTTGGAAGACCTTCGAGGTAACGTGCTGAGCCACTACGACAAAATTCTCGCGGAAGAGGGGCGCGAGGAGTGGGCGCTATCAGTGAACTGCGTCCCCGGTTTGGACGTAGAAGATACTGCCAGGCAAGCTGCGCGACTTAACCGCCAGATGTGCGTATCTACTGTTGGAGCGATTCGCTCGCTGGGCTACGAGGTACGACCTGATTGGACAGAGGACGGACATACGAACATCCTGTTCGACGCAGAACCTACAGACGACGAACTTCTGGCCCTCAGAGGGGTCTTCTCTGATCCTGTTCCCAATCCTGGCCAGCCGGTATGAAAGGAGAGCTACACATGCTGAAACTTTGGGCTGACTTCAATGAGGTCAGCGACGAAGCAATTTGGACATCGCTTCGACGCGCTAAGTGGGTGCCTGATGGTGAGCCGTGGGTTGGCCAGCGGGTGGAATTTTGGGACCACGAAGGCAACGTTTGCCAGGGCATCGTTACCAGGGTTAATTACCCTATTGTTTACGCGGAACTGGACCTAAGTACGTGGGTGGACGGTGATCCGCTTCAGATTGAGTCTGAGCATGGCGGTTCTGTCACGTACCACCAATCCCAGGGTAGCGAGGACCGAACCAAGGTTAAACAACTTGCCGTCGGCTAGGGAGGCTCGTGCTTGAAAGCCCTTATGCTCTTATGCGACTACGCCGAAGAGCTTGGCGGCAAGCTGTATGTAATGGGCGGCGGTTGGTCCAGGATAGTACCGAACCAGCCAATCAGTATGGCCTTGGCTATTAAGCTATCTGTACCGTGGAACCAGACCAATAGACCCCACGACGTTGTTGTGCGCTTAGTCAACGCAGATCACGACACTATTCAGAACGAAGAGGGCCAGGATATAGGGATCGCCGGAAAGGTCGAACTGGGACGCCCCCCAGGAGTGCGGCCCGGAAGCGATCTAGACGCACCACTGGCCTTAAGATTTCAGGGTTTGCCTCTTGAACCTGGTACGTACGTATGGGAGTTGCTAGTTGATGGCAACATGCTAGAGAGTGTGCCGTTCGAGGTAGTCCCACCCGGCGCAGCGCCCCCGATGTAAAGGAGAATGATCGTGCGGGTAAGCAGAGAGAGCAGTACAAGCAACCCTGTCGGCAGCGTCAGGATTGTCCGCGACGCATCCCAAGAGGATTACAAGCGTGGCGACTTCTTCCGAGATCCAAGGAGGGTGGCTAAGAAGCAGGATCGGCCTTCCCGACCCGACCAAGAACGGCACTAAACATACTGCCGGGGGCGTCAACCTAGCACCCGCCCCGCTCTCGCGCTGGCTCCTGCCAGAGCTCCTTAGCGGCTCAGTCGTCCTGGTCGGGCGCCTCACCCTTTAGAGCAAAAACTGCTTCTTGCTCATCATCCCTCTCAGGGCCATGGGCTCCGCACCTAAGGCACTTGGCATACACTTTGCCGCCACTTGTGCGGGTTATCATAGCTGGATAGTCATGCCTGCATCGCCAGGGCGGCGGCTTACTCCGAGGGCTCAATACACATGCTCCTTCCAACTCTCCGTACACTAGTAGATGCACAGAAAGTTGCAACGGTTACACACTTGCATAGCGCCCACTCCCGCGCTACTCCTCTTAGTCCTCCATGGCATCGTCGATGCCTTCAAGGTGTCCCATCAGGTAGCTCCTCAGGCCATTCTCGCCGAAGACGTCGAGGACCTCCAGGAGCTCTGCGCCATCGAGGATCTCTTGGCGCCCGTCCCACTCTCTCGCGACCCTCCGACCCGCACCCGGCTGAATATCTCATCGGTTCGTGATTCACTAGGCGCTCATATGAGCACACCTAGGAAGCCCATAAGAGTAATGCTTGTGGAGGATCACTCAGCCTACCGTCAAGCCATCGCCTTCCTGTTGAACCTCGAGCCCGACATCGAGGTCGTCGCCCAGGCGGGCTCGCTCGCCCAAGCCCGAGGTGAGCTCGTGGACGGGCACTTGGATGTGGTGGTGCTCGACCTGGCCCTGCCCGACGGGGACGGCAGTAGTCTGATCGGTGAGCTGCGCAAGAGTAATCC
>CADDZK010000440.1 GCA_902812425.1 Actinomycetota bacterium | reverse complement strand
GGGCCTTTGAGGACTCCCACACCCCGCACGCTAAGCTCCTCGGCCAGCTCCTTATGCGACATCTGCGAGCGGCCCTGGATGTCGTGCTCTCTGGCGAGCTCCTTCAGCTCCGAAGCAGGCCGCTCGGTGAGGTCCTCCCTCCACACCTCACCAAGCGGGATCGGCTGCGCCCCGGCCTCCTCGATGCCCGCGAACGGGCTCGGCCGGTCGGCGTCATCTCCCCACTCCTCGGGATCAGGCCCCTTCACGCCCTCGGCGTGCTTGATCTCACCGTCCGGGCCCTTGAGAACGACCTGCACGGCGTCCTCCACGCCCATCTCATCCTGCGGGGTTCTCTCTCGCTCCGTCACACCAGATCCTTTCTTGCTTCTCTTATGGCCTTGTCTCCACATCGCCTGTGGGGATCTCGAGCGCCGTCACGTCGCCTTCCGCCGTCGGGACGACAGCTACGGCGCCTTCGGGGACGGCTTCGAGCTCTACCTCGCCCGCGGCTATCGGGATGACCTCCACGATGGCCCCGGGGACCCCCCGCAGCTCCACGACCACCGCGGGCCCGACCGGAGGGGTGTGGACTACCGTGTAGGTCACCGCATCGGCTACGCCCAGGGCGTCGGCCACGAGGCGCGCGTAAGCAAGCGCTGCGGCCACCGAGTCAGAGACCGCGACCTCGTCTGAGATCAACCTGCGCGCCGTGTGAACTCGCTCGGTGGCATCAGCCACGGAGGTGGCATCCGAGATCGCGCGGGCATGCGCCTGGACCGCCGCGGCGGCGTCAGCGACGCTCAGCGCATCAGAAACACTCCTGCGCGCCATCATCGCGCTCTGCGCGTCGTCAGAGACGGCGATGGAGTCGCTGATGGTCCTTGCGATCAAATGGACGAGCTGAGTAGCTGCCGCGTCGGCGACGGGAACCGAGTCGGTCGCCGCTCGCCGGTACTGGACGGCTCTTGTCGCGCTGTCGTCCACGCCCAGGGCGTCTGCAAGTACCCTGCGGTAGGTGGCAGTCCGCGTTGCCTGATCCCCAACCGCCGCCACGTCGGCGACTCCCCTGGCGTAAGCCACAGCCCGGGCCGCCACGTCCGCGACCGCAACCAAGTCTGCTGGCGTCCTCGCGCTGGCCACGGCTCGCGTCTGGGAGTCCGCAACTGCTATGGCGTCGGCTATCTGCCTCACCATCTGCCTGACGGCGCTAGCAGAGTCGGAGACGGCGACCGAGTCCGAGACCTGCCGGACCATCTGCTTCACTGCCGCGACCGCATCAGAGAGGGCGATGGAATCGGCCACGTTCCTCGCGTAGGCCACCTGCCTTGCGGCGCTGTCGGCGACCGCGGCCGAGTCGGATACGCTGCGCTTGTAGGCAACCTGCCGGGCGATGGCGTCCGCCACGCTCACGGAGTCTGCCGGAGCCCGCTTGAATGTGACCAGCCGGGCCGGGGCGTCTGCCACCGCCGCTGAGTCCGCGACGGTGCGGTTGTAGGAGACTTGCCTGCCCGCTGAATCCGCTACCGCCGCCGAGTCCGCTGGCGCCCGCTTGTAGGAGACAGCCCTCGCTGCCGAGTCTGCTACCGCAACCGAGTCTGCAACCTGACGGGTGATCGTGGTGCCGCCCGCACCGGCCATCTGGAAGGCGTTTGACTGGAACGCGTTCGACTGAAAGGCGTCGGTCGTGCCTCCCCCGCCACCTGCGGCGGCTGGCGCTATTACGAGGACGATGCCCGAGTTGGTCGAGGAAGCCGAGAGGTTCGCGTCTCTCGTAGCCGACGCGCCCTGCGCGGCTTGAACCTCCCACGTCGCCTGTATCGCCCGGTTGGTCCCGCCGACGAAGTCGTACAGCTCGTTGGTGTCCAGCGCGTCGGTCGCCCCGGCGGTCTGCCAGTCAACGCTCGTGTTGAGCTGCTCGGCCGTAAAGTAGAGCAGGAGCCGGTCGGGGCCGAGGGTCGTTACGGAGGGGATCGTGCACACGGTCCCCGCGACCGTGTTGACCATGCCGCCCGACGCTTCAACCGCCGTCGCCGCCTGGCCCGAGACCCGGAAGGCCGCGCCTATCGAGATCGAGCCCGTGCTAGAGAGCGTGAATGTATACGAGCCGCCCGATTGCGAGAGCGCTACGTCCGAGGCATCAGCAACCTTCGTCATGGCGACGGAGTGTGAGATACCCGAGCCGCTTCTGTCCTCGTGGACCGTAAAGCCTGCCGTGTCCGTGAGGGTGACCGCCGTGTTGTTCCACTTGAGCTGTACGACGATCAGCTCTCCGAGGACGACCCCTGATGGAGCGGGCACTTGCGGCGTCGTCCCCGTGGCGTTTACGGCGGTCGCGGCACCGCCCTGGACCGATGCCGGGGGCATGGTCTATATCCAGACCATGGTGTATCCCCACGCATCATCTGCGATCGAGTAGCTCTCGTTGCGCTTCATCGTATAAGCCAGCTCAGAGTTCGGACCTACATCGAAAGGGGGACTATTCTGCCCGGTGGTCGCGTTCTTGAAGATCATCCGGCAAGACTTCGCGGCGTTGTTGTTCGTACAGCGCATCGAGTCGATCCTGAGCGTGGCATCGTCATAGGTAACCCAGAAGCTCGCATCGTTGGGCGGAGCGCCGATGCCACCCTGCTTGATCTCGATGAGCGCCATAGCGCCTCCTATCCGGTCTGACGCAAGAGAAGCGCGGCCCCGTAGAACACTGGATCGTCCGCCGCGTTCGTCGACTGCGCCCTCACCCTCAAGACCTTCAGGCCCGAGAGGGCAAGGCCCGTAATCTGGGCCGAACCGAGCTTGTTGTCGCCCGCCGCGGCAGCGTCGGTTATGACCCCAACCTGAGCGCCATCGGTCTGGTTCCAAAGCTGCCAACTGAGAGTGCCCGTGCCGATCTTGTTGTAGAAGACCCTGAACTCGATCGTGTCTATGCCGGTCATGTCCACGAGGGCTATGCCAAGGCCCTTGGCATTCGCTACGGTGTCGTAGGCAGCTCCGACGTTGGTGAGGACCTGGTAGGCCCCGAGCGTTACGGCGATGTCGTAGATGTGGTCTGCGTCCCAGTCTGAGGGCTGGATCTTGCCGCTCTGGGTGGGGTCGTCCGAAAGATTCAGCCCGCCTGTTCCTGCGACCTGCGCGTGCTTGAGTGTCATCTACC
>CADDZK010000439.1 GCA_902812425.1 Actinomycetota bacterium | reverse complement strand
CTAACGAGGTCGGGCGTTCCGCTTGCCTTCTGCCCGCATTCAACCTGGTGGCCCGGAGGGTGGCGGACCGGCCGCTGGCGTTGGTGGAGCTTGGAGCGAGCGCCGGGCTGAACCTATTGTGGGACCGCTACGGCTACGACTACGGCGACGGCGTGGTGCGCGGTGATGCGACCTCACCCGTGCGGATCTTCTGTGAGGTTAGGGGCGCGTGCCCGCCCCTATCGGGCGCGTTTCCGAAAGTCGCTTCGCGCGTGGGCGTCGATCTTGACCCCGTCGACATTCGGGACCCCGACGCCATACTCTGGCAGAGAGCCTTAATCTGGCCCGAGCACGTAGGACGTGCCGCCACCCTAAGTCGGGCTCTGCAGGTCGTGCGCGCGGCGCCTCCGCCGCTAAGGTCCGGCGACGCCCTCACCCACCTGCCGGGCATTTTGAAGACCATCCCTCCAAACGGGCCGCTACCGTGCATCTTTCACACCCACACTGTTTATCAATTTAGTCCGGAGAAACGCGAGAGACTGGACACCCTGCTCCTTGAGCACTCCGTCTCAAACGAGACACTGATCCGGATTGCGATGGAGCCGTCCAATGGCGGCAACTCCGCGCTCGAGCTCATCATCTACCAGAAGGGTCACCATGCAGAGAAGCGACACCTGGCAGAGTGCGGCTACCATGGAGCTTGGCTAGCCTGGCAGGAATTGAGCGATCTTCGAGGAGGGACACGTGCACACAATCGACGAGGATATGAGGCGCGTGGTTGAGGAGCAGCGCCTGGGCTTTGCAGCAACCGTCTGCCCCGACGCGACGCCAAACCTCTCGCCGAAGGGCACCACCGCCGTATGGGACGACGATCACCTCATCTTCGCCGACATCCGCTCGCCGCGCACCGTTGAGAACCTGCGCCACAATCCAGCGATCGAGATCAACGTTGTCGACCCCATCTCGCGCAAGGGGTACCGCTTCAAGGGCACCGGCACGGTCCTCACAGAAGGCACCCTCTTCGATGAGGTCCTCGCGTTCTACCGCAGACGTAGGGTGGTAAACGAGATTCGGTCCGTCGTGCTGGTGGAGGTGGAGCGCGCCATGCCGCTGACGTCTCCGGCCTACGACCTAGGCGCGACCGAGCAGGAGGTACGCGAGCGGTGGGAGCGCCACCACGAGGCGCTACGCTGGGGCGAGAGCGGAGCACCGACGGGCGAGTAATCCCGTACCTGGTGTAGTGCATCGGCACACAGGCTCCATAATTACCACGGGACCGCCCGAGGCCGCAACGGCCGCCCTTCGATCACCGGGGCATAGAGGCCGGACACTTCGCCGCGAGGAGGAGGTAGCGTGCCCGGCTTCGTAGAGGGGATCTACATCGCGCGCGGAGCTGGCGCGCCGATGAAGCACGTCGGGGAGGTCGCGGCTCTCGAAGGCTGCGGCCTTGCGGGCGACCGCTATTGCGAAGGCACCGGACACTGGTCCCGCTTCGGCAGGGTGTGCCAAGTTACCCTGATAGCGGCAGAAGACCTCGACGCCATCGAGAAGGAGGCGGGCCTCCGCGTCCGCGACGGCGAGCACCGGCGCAACGTCGTCACCAGAGGGATAAGCCTGAAGACCCTGCGACGCGGAGAGCGGTTCCGTATCGGGGAGGTTGTGTTCGAGTACCGAGGGCCACGCTCTGTCTGCCGGTACATCGAACGCCTTACCGAACCGGGTATGACGCAGGCTCTAAAGGGCCGCGGTGGTATCTGCGCAAGGGTGATCGAGAACGGCAAGCTCCGGGTGGGCGACGAGATTGAGATGCTCTAAGGCCCGTCCAGTGCCGCCCACGGTAGTGAGCTAGCAGGACGAGGGTGAAGCGTGGTTGCGGTATAGGTCTAGCTCAAGGAGGTGAGGAGAGATAAGGGATCGAGTATGGGCTCAAAAACCTGCGCTCTACGTACCGCGTAGGGCTATTAGAAGCCCCTCGAAGTTGCTGCGGCAGTCTGCGCACTTCTCGAGGTGGTCGCCAACTAGCGGCATCGCAGTTCTAGCATCTAGTCCGGAGAGCTCCGTCTCAGCATAACTATCCAACCGCTCGAAACACTCGTCGCAGCTGATCTCTATCTCGCGGGTCTCGTCTACAACCCTCACTAGTTTGACGACATCACTACGCTTCAGCATCGCAAAGACTCCCGTGCTCTTCTAACTGCTAGACGTGCTACATCCTTCACATCTTACCCTTCTTCAAACGCCGCCAGTACTTCTTGGAGCGAGAAGCCTGTGTCCTCCATCCGCTTTTTCAGCTTTTTGCGAGCATCGTGCAGCAGCTTGTAGAGGGCGTTCTGGTTGGTGCCCATGCGCCTTGCCACCTCCGAGATGGGCATCCCCTCCAATAATACCGCCACTACCGCCTCCCGTTGCCTATCGGTGAGACCCTCGTCGATTATGCGGCGTAACTCCTGCAGCACGGTGCTCTGAAGCGCCAGCCGTTCGGGAGTTAGCTGGGCGTCAGCCGGCCCGCGGTCGGCCGCCTCGCGCCGGGCGAACAGCTCCTGCAAGGACACGTCGCGCCAGCGCCTGCGCTTGAGGTCGGTGAGGGCGACATTTATGGCGATCTTCTGAGCCCAGGTGGTGAAACGGCTCTCTCCCCTGAAGGAGTCAAGATTGCCCGTTATCTTGATCAGCGCCTCTTGGGCAAAGTCTCCGAAGTTGGCCTCTACGCCGCCCCCATACCCGCCGAGGGCTGCCCCAAGCCCGCGTACGACCAGGTCGTAGAGGTCCGCGAGCGCCCCGTCGGGGTTGGGTCCCCGCAACTCCGCAAGCCACTGTTCGTTCGTGCGTTCTCTCACGTAAGGTCGATACTCTCCCGCTTTCTCTACCCACCGTAGCACCGATTTCGCTTCGGGGCAGTTCCTCGGTGGAGCCGGAAGTGGTTGGGATGGCGCACTTACTGGGAGGGGTAAGAAATTACCTCCTCGAGTCGTCTTATAGGTGAAGGGCAGAAAGGAGCGTTACGCGGAGAAGGCGGGGAGAGGATGCCCCTGAGGATCCTAGAGCCCTTCGACAGCACAGAGCTTAGACAGGAGGATTCGAAATAACACGAGAGGCGGTAAGCAGGATGAATGAGCGGGAGACCCCTAACCCTCTTACGAGGTACTTCGGGCAGATCGCTCGTGGAAGG
>CADDZK010000438.1 GCA_902812425.1 Actinomycetota bacterium | reverse complement strand
CGGGCTCGTCACCTTCTTCGCCGCCGGTGAGAAGGGGCGCCGGGCGTGGACCGTGACCGGGGGCTCGACGGTGCGGCGGGCCGCGGGGCGCATCCACACGGACATGGAACGCGGCTTTATCGCGGCCGAGGTCGGGGACTGGCGGGACATCGTGGCCGCCGGATCGTGGGCGAAGGCCAGGGAGGAGGCGAAGGTCCGCCTCGAAGGCCGCGACTACGTCGTGAGGGACGGAGACACGATCCTCGTCCGCTTCAACGTGTAGATCTGATGCCGCCATTCGTCAGTCCGAAGAAGCCCCTGGAGGAGTCCCGCCTCGCACTCGTCACGACGGGCGGCGTCCATCTGCCCTATCAGCCGCGCTTCGACATAGATGACCCCGCAGGCGATTGCTCTTATCGGGAGATCCCCAAAGAAGCAACCGCTCTCACCTGGACCCACGCCTACTACCGTCCCGGCGAGGGCTCCGACCTGGACGCCGTCTTCCCCATCTGGACGTTGCGTGGACTGGTCGAAGAAGGTCTCGTCGGCGAGCTGGCGCCGCGCCATTTCTCCTTTATGGGTGCGATCCACGATCCTACCCCGCTCGTGGAGAGGACGGCCCCCGAGCTCGCAGGCAGGCTGGTCGAAGACGGTGTTGACGTCGTGCTGCTCACGCCCTCCTGACCCCTTTGCCACCGGTCCGTCGGGCTGGTCTGCGAGGCAATAGAGCGGCGGGGCATCCCCACCGTCACGCTGGCCATGGAGCACGGCGTCCCGGCACCGCGGGTCGGCTTCGTGCCCTTCCCGTACAACCTTCCCATGGGCGAACCCGGTGACCGTGAGGGGCACAGGCGGGTCGCGCTCGCCGCGCTCGCGCTGCTCTACGATCTGGAGGAGCCTGGCGAGGTGGAGTTGTAAGCGAGAGGCATCAGGCTACAGGCATCAGGTCTGGCGCATCTGCGGCTGCAAGCCGGGCAGAATCTCGGTCATCAGCAACAGGCAGTATCCTCAAATATTTGCCAAGAGCTGACACCTGAAACCTGAAGCCTAAGATATAATCCTCGTACGTAGAGACCTAGTGTGAAGGTGAGATCGTGGCCCTTTTGCTGGTGCTGTTCATAGCGTTCTTCGTGGTCGTCTTCCTCTTCCTGCTGCCGATACTGTTCTCGCTGCAGGCCGTGGGGAGCCTGTTCGTCTATCCGCGGCAGCTGAGGGCGATCTTCGGGAACAAGATCCTGCGCCGCAACCACGCCCTGGAGCACGCGACCATAGTGGTGATGATGGAGAGGGAGCCAGGCCGCAAGCTGAACGGGTTCTCGACCGACGACGGGTTCTTCGTGCAGGGCGTACGCTCGATGGCCGAGGTCGAGAGCGCCGCAAGGGAGGCCATGCGCAGGCTGCAGAACGGGGAGAAGAGGCTCGCCATCCACCGCAACTGCGGCACGACCATAGTTGCGGCCAATATGCTCGCCGCCGTCTTCTTTCTGGCAGCCTTGGGAGTCGGTTTTCTCTATCTCGGCGGGAGCTATCTGTACCTCCTGATCCTCGGCAGCGTCCTCCTCGCCTTCGCGCTGCGGGTCCCCTTGAGCCTCCTTCTGCAGAGGTTCGTCACAACGGATGCTGACCTGACGAACGCCGAGGTCGGCTGGGTCGAGCCCGCGAAGCTCGGCGACCTGAGGAGCGGCATCTTCGGGCTTCTGCTCGCCGCCTCCACCGTGCAGGTGCGCGTCTTCCACACCGACCCCGAGGCGGTCGAGATCTTCCGCGACGACGGTGCGATAGTCCGCTAGCGGCTCCGAATACGTTCCAGTATCTCCTCCGGAAAGGGAAGCATGGATAACCCGAGTTCTTATGACGTCCTGATCGTGGGCGGCGGGCAGGCCGGTATACCGCTGGCCTACAAGCTCGCATCAGAAGGCATGTCCGTGGCGCTTGCGGAGCGCAAGGACCTCGGCGGCTCGTGCGTGAACTTCGGATGCACGCCCACGAAGGCCGTTATCGCATCGGCGAAGGTCGCCCACCAGGCGCGCCGTGCCTCCGAGTACGGGCTGGAGATACCCGAGGTCCGCGTCGATCTCCCCGCCGTTCTGCGCAGGGCGAAGGAGATCGTGGATCTCAAACGAGGAGGACTGGAGAAGGGACTCGAAGGCTCGGAGAACCCCACCCTGATACGCGGCCACGCCCGCTTCGAAGGCCGCGAGAGTGAAGGCTTCAGGTTGCGCGTCGGCGAGAGGTCCGTGCTCGCCACTCAGGTCGTGCTCGACACGGGTACGCGTACCCTTCTGCCGCCGATAGAGGGCCTCGAAGCCGTGGACTACATAGAGTCGGGGAACTGGCTGGAGAAGACCGAGCTACCCGAGCACCTCGCGGTAGTAGGAGGTAGCTACATAGGGCTCGAGATGGCCCAGTTCTACAACAGGATGGGGAGCCGCGTCACCGTCGTCGTGGGGCGCTCCGACCACGTAGCCCCGCGCGAGGACGACGACGTGACCGAGGCCCTGTGGGCCATCATGAAGGAGGAAGGCGTCGAGTTCGTCTTCTGCGAACGCGCCGAGGCGGCCGCCCCCGATGGAGAAGGCCTCACCCTGACCCTCGACGGCGCTGACCAGACCGAGCTGAACGTCTCGCACCTCTTCGTCGCGACGGGCCGGCTGCCGAACACAGACGATCTGGGGCTGGAGAACGTGGGGCTCGAGACCTCCAGGGGGATAATAGAAGTCGATAAGCGGCTCGCGACGGGGGTAGAGGGGATCTGGGCCGCAGGTGACATCAGGGGCGGCCCGATGTTCACCCACACTGCCTGGGACGACCACAGGGTGCTCTTCTCCCAGATCTCCGGCGACGGGTCGCGCACGACGGAGAGGGTCGTGCCCTACGCCATCTTCACCGACCCCGAGCTGGGGCGCGTCGGGATGACAGAGCGCGAGGCCAGGGAGGCCGGCTACGAGGTCGATGTCATGACCTTCGATATGGAGCGGGAGAAGGGCAAGGCGCGCGAGATAGGTGAGAACAAGGGGCTCATAAAGGTCGTCGCCGATGCCTCTGACGGGCGCATCCTCGGGGCTGCGGTGCTGACCGCAGAGGGAGCCGAACTGGTACACATGTACGTCGACCTGATGAACGCGGACGCGACGCTCGACGTGCTCAGAGACGCCATCCACATCCATCCCAC
>CADDZK010000437.1 GCA_902812425.1 Actinomycetota bacterium | reverse complement strand
GCCCGGTCTTCGCTCGCGACGATTCTGGAGAGCCGGAGGGCGATGGGCTTCTGGCTCTCTTTCAGCGCCGTCGCCTCGTTCCTTTTCTGCGCCTCCTTCGTGAGCTGGCGTTTCGTGGCGTAGGCCCGTCGGTGATCAGAGGAGCATAACCGGCGACGCCCACCGGGTATATATTTAGAGACCGAGACCGCTACCAAGGAGGACCTCAGTGGCGATAGCGACCATCAACCCGGCGACGGGCGAGGAAGTGAAGACCTTCAATCCTCTCTCCGACGAGCAGATAGAGAGCAAGCTCTCTCTCGCGGCAAAGACCTTCCGCGAGTACCGCAAGACCTCCTTCGAGGAGCGCTCCAGGATGCTCATGAGGGCGGCCCAGATCCTTGAGGACGAGGCGGAAGAGCTCGGACGCCTGATGACGCGCGAGATGGGCAAGACCCTCGCCGCAGCGACCGCAGAAGCCCAGAAATGCGCCCGCGGTTGCCGCTACTACGCCGAGAACGCCGAGAAGATGCTCGCCGACGAGGATGTCGAGCTCGAAGGCGCGAGGGCCTTCATTCGCTATCAGCCTTTGGGGCCCGTGCTCGCCGTGATGCCGTGGAACTTCCCTTTCTGGCAGGTCTTCCGCTTCGCCGCGCCCGCGCTCATGGCGGGCAACGTGGGCCTACTCAAGCACGCCTCCAACGTACCGCAGTGTGCGCTCGCCATAGAGGACATCATCCACAGGGCGGGCTTCCCCGAGGGGGCTTTCCAGACGCTCCTGATCTCCTCCTCCCAGGTACAGGCCGTCATCGACGACCCGAGGGTGAGGGCGGCGACGCTCACGGGTAGCGAGGGGGCCGGTAGGCAGGTCGCGAGCGAGGCTGGGGAGAACATAAAGAAGACCGTACTCGAGCTCGGCGGTAGCGACCCTTTCATCGTGATGCCTTCGGCGGATCTGGAGAAAGCCGTGAGCACCGCCGTAACCTCGCGGACGCTCAACAACGGCCAGTCGTGCATCAATGCCAAGAGGATCATCGTCCACGAAGAGATAGCGGAGGAGTTCGAGCGCCGCTACGTCGAGAGCATGCAGGCGCTGCGGGTCGGCGACCCGATGGACGAGGACACGGACATGGGACCGCTCGCCACCCCAGACATCCTCGAAGACGTCGACTCCCAGGTCAGGAAGAGCGTCGAGGCCGGGGCCCGCGTGCTCACCGGCGGCGAGCCTATGGATGGCCCAGGCAATTTCTACCCTCCGACGGTCATCACGGATATACCCAAGGATTCGCCGGCCTACATCGAGGAAATCTTCGGCCCGGTAGCCTCCCTGTTTCGCGCGAGGGACATAGACGAGGCCATAGCCATCGCCAACGATACGACCTTCGGCCTCGGCTCTAGCTCGTGGACCAACGACCCGGACGAGCAGGAGCGCTTCGTGAACGAGATAGAGGCTGGGATGGTCTACATAAACAGGATGACCGAATCGACCCCCGAGGTACCCTTCGGCGGCGTCAAGAACTCCGGCTACGGCCGCGAGCTCTCAGTCTTCGGCATCCGCGAGTTCGTCAACGCCAAGACCGTCTGGATCGACGCGAGCGACGAGGGCGCGACCACGGCTGCGGCAGAGTGAAAGCTCTTGCTGACACCCCGGTCGTCACACGCTAACCTCGAAGGCGTGATAGACGATGGCGAATATATACAACCAGTCTCTCCCCGGCCACGCGGTGGGTCGGCCGTGATCCTCCTTCGCCTCCTCGGCATCGGGGCCGTCTACGGCGTAACCTTCATGTTCGTGAAGTCGCTCTTCCCCGAGCCTTTCGTGCTCCTGATCCTGCAGGGCGGACAGAGCAGCGAGGGCGACATGACCACGCTCGCCCTGGTCTACATGGGCGTCGGCCTGCTCGCCGGGCTCATCGCCGCTCCCATATTCGGCGGCGCCTTGCTCCTGCTGCGCGGCCGTTCGGAGGGCCAGGGCCCCAGGTTAGTCCTCAGCCTCGCGCTCGCCTTGCTGACGGGCTTCATCTCAGGCGTCCTCACCCTCGCCGTCTACGCGACGGGCATCCTCCCCGGCGGGGGTGTACTCGACCCCTTGCGCCTCATAGAAGACGCCAACCACCCTCCCGGAGTACCGCTCCTCGTAGCCTGGACCATCGCCCGTGACCTCCTGCCCGCCGGCCTCGCCGGGCTCTTCCTCTCACCCCTGGCAGGAGAGATGCTCCAGCGCCTCTACGCCGCCGAGAGACCCCCGGAACAGAAACACTACGACTGGGAGGAGTAGCATTTCAGCACGCCGTCCTTCGGACAGCTCGTCCGCATTTCAGCTAGTCAGCAAGGGCGTGGATACAGCGACTACTGTTCGAGAGCTTCTGCCGGTGGGTCTCGTCGTGAGAGTGGGAGGGACCGTTCGATGAGAAGCTGAAAAGCGAAGACTTTAAAGGCCTGAGCGTGCTGACGAGCGAAGCCCGAAAGGGCGTAGCGCGCTGAGAAGCTGACGAGCTCTAAATAATGCTTACGAGCGCGGAGATCTTACACTCAGCAAGGGTGTAGTCGTCACGCCTGCCCGCTGCGCGGACCATATACTCGATGCAGTTGCTGCGGCAATCTACTTTGCCGCAGGGGATCTCGACCGTCCCGAGGTCCTCCACGATGCGTACTACGGGGTCGCGGTCGTCTCCCGGCGTCGCGTCCACGCGCCTGACGTATTCTCCTTCTTCGAAGTGTTCCCGCCCGTAGCGAAAGACCGTCATGCGTGGATTGTACACCGGCTTGATCGGGATCACATCGAGGTACAGACGCTACGCCGGCGGCGATTCCGGGTACTATGAGACTTCCAACGTAGTAGGCACATGGTACCGAGAACGCGAGGAGATGGAGGAGAAGCTGAGGCGAAAACTGACGCGAAGAGAGTTCTTGAAGGTATCTGGCGCGGGGGTGGCGGGGGCGTCGCTGCTCGCCGTGTGTGGAGGTACGAGCATACTTCCCGACCTCCCCGATGGCACCCCCTCGGCTGACAGGGACGCCAACGTGGTCCTGATCATCATGGACAGCTTGAGGAAGCTGAAAAGCGAAGACTTTAAAGGCCTGAGCGTGCTGACGAGCGAAGCCCGAAAGGGCGTAGCGCGCTGAGAAGCTGACGAGCTCTAAATAATGCTTACGAGCGCGGAGATCTTACACTCAGCA
>CADDZK010000436.1 GCA_902812425.1 Actinomycetota bacterium | reverse complement strand
GTGGGAGGACGGTGGGCGGAGAGCGCAGTAAGCCGTCTGTAGATGGTGCGGGCGGCTACCGTCGAGAGTTGTTGGCCCACGATGGAGCGGACGAGGGCGCCGTAGGCATCGTCAGGTCGTCCACGACGGCGCTCCTCGGCGCTGAGCGGACCTATGGTTTCAACAAGTGAAGCCATCGTTGGGTCGCCGCAGGAGAGCAGGTGCAGAAAGCCCGCGTCCGCGAGTGACTTGTTATTGCTGCTGGTGTCGTTCATGCGTTCTCCCGGTTTTGCCCTCTCCGCAACTTCGGCGGCCTCTGTACGCGGGATAGTCGACCTCCCGTAATAAGAAGCGGACCGTATCCTCTAGTTGGGCTACGAGGGAAGCGGAGGATAGGTGTCGTCGGAATCCGCCCTTAAACTCGTCTCCTATCCTGCTGGCGCAGGCCAGTCGCACCGCCCCGCAATGTCTTGACGCTGCGCCTGCCCCTGTTCATCCCGTCGAGCAGGCGATATTGCTCTTCTGTCAGAGGGAGGTGCTGCTTCCAGCGCCTATAGGCCTCGCGCTGCGCTCGCCTCTCCGCCCGCTTTTGCTTTTTGCTTCTTGTCGCTCACGTGGCCTCCTACATGGCACAGCAGTATGCCCGTGCGCAATACGTGTGTCTAGAAAGCCTGTTCACGGATTGGCCAGAAGGGGTGGTCTGCGAACTTCGCCATGACGGAGTTCTGAGAAGTTCAGCGAACTCTTGTTACGACTCTCCACACTTTGCTACCGATCTCGCGAGCAGACGAGCGAGCTCGCTACGCCCCGTAAGGCGAGGGGCAGGGATCTGTGTGAAGCTTCTCGCGAGTATGATCGGGCGCGTGCTACCGACGCCGACTCAGGCCAGCGCTGCTCTCACCACGAGTTCGAAAGCCGGGCGTGGATCGGTCTCGTCGTGCCGCGCGATCCGGTGAAGCAGGAAGCCCTCGAAGCAGGCGGCAACCGTCGTGGCAGCGGTCGCCGGATCTCGCGCACCCAGTCGGGCCATTGCGACTACGACCACCGACTCCAATACTTCGCGCCCCCGCGACAGATCTTCCCTAAGGGAGGCGTCGTGACTGCCCTCCATGAAGAGGACCAGCCGCGCGGTGGTGGGGATGCGATTCTCGCGCGTCAGGTGATCGAAGAGCCGACAGAGCGCCTCCACGAACTCCTCAGCCGAAGCCGGCAGAAACCCGGCGCCGTCCGCTGGCGTGTCGAGCTCTACGAGCCTGTCCACTACGCCCGACAGCAGAGCCTGCCGCGTCCGGAAGTGGTTGGAGGTCGAGCCCTTCGGGATGCCTGCCCGCTCGTCGACGCGAGTATGCGTGAGTGCCCGGAGGCCCTGGCTGCCGACAAGGTCGATCGCCGCGTCTAGTGCACGAGTCTTCGTCGAGGTCACGAAGTAAGACTATACACCACGTATCGACACTGGACTATGAACATAGTACTATATACGTAGTGACAAATAACTATGAAAATAGTGCTGTCGACTCGCTACGGTAAAGGAGAGGCGCATGTCTACTGAACAGAACAAGGCCATCAAGCGGCGCGAGTACGAAGCCGTCAACCAAAAGAACCTCGACGACCTGGAAGAGGTGATCGCCTCAGACGTCAGCAGCCACCCTGCCCGTCCCGGAGGGGCCCCCGGCCTTGAGGGCGTAAAGCAGCTGTTCTCCTCTCTGCATGCCGCCTTCCCCGACTTCCATATAGATGTAGAAGACATGGTCGCCGAGGGAGACAAGGTAGTAGCTCGTGTGAGGGGGAGCGGCACCCACCAAGGGGAGTTCATGGGCATTGCTCCTACCGGCAACCGTGTAGAGTTCTCGGCGATAGACATCGCGCGCATTGCCGAGGGCAAGATCGTGGAGCACTGGAGCAACAGCGATCAGTTGGGCTTGATGCGGCAGCTTGGCGTCGCGGAGCAACCGTCGGGGTAGGCAGGCGACCCTGCGGCAGTAAGGGTCGTCCGCGCTTCGCGTCGTCATAGCACCGCAGAAGCCAAACCTGGAAGGGAGCCCCAAGCCTGGCCAGAAACCTCCCGTCGCGTGTGTGCAGTAGGGATGGCGAAAGACCTTCGTAACGGTTACCGTAACGCGCGGGAGACGATGAACCTCTAGGGTGAGGTGGTGGCAGAAGGGGCAAGAACTCTAGAGCAAGGACCTAGTTGGATGGGCCAACGTGCCGCCTCATGGATCGCTTGGTCGCTGTGGGCGCTGTCTCTAGCGCTAACGGCGCTCAGCCTTCTACTTCTGGCTCTGAGTATCTCTCACCCTGACGTATATATCTTCGAACATTGGGTCGACAGTACGCTGTTTGCGATAGCTTTCTCGACTGTTGGTGCCGTGATAGCTCCACGCACCCCGTCCCATAACCCCATAGGTTGGCTCTTTTGCGCAGTAGGTCTGCTGTTTGCGGCGACTCACTTTAGTGCCGAGTACGCCATCTATACCCTGCTGGCAGCGCCTGGATCACTATTTCCTGGTGGTGAAGCGGCAGCCTGGCTTGAGTCCTGGCTTTGGGTCCCACAACTCGGCTCTGTTGTGTTCGTGGTACTCCTATTCCCCGATGGTCGGTTGCCGAGCAGGGGCTGGCGACGGTTTGCATGGCTCAGCATGCTCTTGGTGCCGGTAGGAGCGCTTTTGTGTGCTTTCTCTCCTGGGCTGATCATCTCTCTTGGCCCCATCCATAACCCACTGGCTGTAGAGAGTCTGCCGAATGCCTACAAGAGCGTTGAGCGGGTCATAGATGCGCTCGTGGTCGTAGCGGTGATCTCACTGATTGTACGGCTTCGTCGTGCGAGGGAACTAGAGCGCCAACAGATCAAGTGGTTCGTTTATGCCACTGTGCTGATGATCAGTGGAGGTATCCTTACTTACCCTGTCTCCGAAGTGATAGGTTCGGTGTGGCTTAAGTGGATCGGCTTCGTACCTTTCATAGTTGGTGTGGTGTCCATTCCCGTCTCAATGGGGATAGCCATCCTTCGCTACAGGCTCTACGACATAGACGTCATTATCAACCGCACCCTCGTCTACGGA
The DNA here is from genome assembly GCA_902812425.1 of Actinomycetota bacterium. Taxonomy (GTDB): domain Bacteria; phylum Actinomycetota; class Rubrobacteria; order Rubrobacterales; family Rubrobacteraceae; genus Rubrobacter_D. The sequence goes on along the minus strand of CADDZK010000436.1, from coordinate 136 downwards.
TCGCTCACTGGCGCGCTCGCGCTGGTGTACTTCGGGGGCGTGACGGTGACCCAGGCCCTCTTCCGTAATATCACCGGCCAGCAAGAGCTACCGCAACTCGTCGTCGTGGTCTCCACCCTTCTCATCGCCGCGCTGT
>CADDZK010000435.1 GCA_902812425.1 Actinomycetota bacterium | reverse complement strand
ATGTGGAGATAGCCGGACTACTGAACATACCGCTAGGCACCGTCAAGAGCAGGATGCGGCTGGGTCTCGAGAAGATGCGTGGCTCGCTGCTCCTCGAGGCAGCCTGACGGGTTCGACGGTGGGGGGGCGCGTCTGATGAAGGCAGGATGATGTTTCGAGAGGGGAGCATGAAGATGCTTGGACAATACGCCGAGGCCCCCGCGGCCACCCGGCACCTTCGTCTCGAGGACTTCGAGCGAGAAGGCATCAGGGTAGCCGAGCGGCGCTTCGGGCAGAGGGACGTCATTTTCAGCCCGGGAGACTCGGGTGGACAGTTCTACTTCCTGCTCTCGGGCACGGTACGTCTGTACAAGATCTACGGCGCATACAAGGAGGCCACGGTCGCCCTCCTGAAGGACGGTGGCGTCTTCGGCGAGCTGGGCCTCGACGGGGAGACCGGGCAGAGCGTCTTCGCCGAAGCGCTCACGGGCGTCAGGGTGGCCATCGTACGTAAATCCACGCTCACCGAGTTGATAAAGCGCCGTCCCGAGTTCGCCACGAAGCTCCTGTTCTCGTTCTCGGATCGCCTGAAGCAGTCAGGCGAGGTCATAGACTGTCTCCTCGACAGAGGAGTCTCGACGCGCCTTTGCACGCTCCTCATGAACCTGGCCGACCGTTTCGGCGAGAGCGTCGGGTCGGGCACCCTCATCGACGTGCGCCTAACCCACCAGGACCTGGCGAATATGATCTCCTCCACAAGAGAGGCCGTCTCCAAGGAGATGAGCGAGCTCCAGCGCAACGGCGTCATCGAGACCCGCAACCGCAGGATAATCCTGTATCCGCAACTGGCAAAAGTGTCCTGAAACCCGCTTCTTAGCCACGCCTGAACCTATGGCTGGGTCCGCGGGTTCCATAGGTCGAGATCTTCAGGATACGCGAGACTTGCCAAGCAAAGGAACCTTCGTCCTGACGAAAGTGGGCTACACAGCCTGCTCCGAGGCGCAGGCCGCAACAACAGTGTTTGCGTCTTCGGCGAGGGCAAGGAACAAGGCATACGTCGGAGGCGAGGGAGATCTCGACAGCCCGCGGGGTCAGCAGGTCCGTCTCGAACAGGTAGACAGGAGCCCCTCTAAAGGAGAGAAAGAACTCGCGTACCTCGTCGAGAGAGAGGTGGCTGCGCCGGTACTGCTGGAAGAGAGCATTGAATAGTTCAGGTCCGATAGTGCTCGGGGCCAGAAGCTCAACCTCGCCTGTACCCACCATGGCCGAGAGTTCTAGGGCCTCATCTCGCAACTCCTCGGGCAGATACCACTTTACCGCGACGCTGGTATCCAGGACGAGAGGCCTGAGGCCTGTTGGCTCGCTCAAATGGAGCTAGCGTGAGTCGCGGTCGGCGCGGATGATCTCGGTCGAGTCGGCGAAGGTACGCCCCTCGGCCTTGAGCCGGTCGTTGATCTCGCGCACCCGGCGAGCGAACTCTCGGGGATTAGTCCTGCCCTTCCTGATAGGCTTGAGTTTAGTTTTCCTGTCTGTCATCGCATCGCCTCCCGGCCTTCAGCTTACCACCTTCCTCGTCATCGACTTTCGCCGCATATCCGGCTCCAAAGATGTCCTCTTCCACCAGATGACTTCCTCTCAATGCACCCTCGCACCTTCTCCCATATCTTAGATACATAGCAAGTCCCAGCTCTGCCGGATGCAGAGGTGATTCCACAGTACACGTTCCAGATCTATTCGTTCCAGATCGCCCAAATGTCATACTCTTCGCGAGCCTCCACATTGGAACGTGAGACGTGCAAAGCTTGGCGCCTTCCGCTGGAGGCGGACCCGGCCGATTCTATCCCCTGCATATCGAAACCAGAGCCTTCAAGCGACATTTTGATTATGGATAGTGGGTCGGCCTTCCTATCATTAATTCCGCTGAATCTAACTACCAGGCGTGCTCCTGGCACACTGATCTTGCCAACGTTGCGCTATACCTTTCCGAGATCCGAGGCGAAGGTTTCCGGGCTTGAATATAAAATTTGACCATCGGTAGAGTACTCAACCTTCGAAGGACTCCCAGGAACCACTGTCTCAACCAGCCTGAGCGCCGTGCTCATCGAACTGGTTTTCGCTCAGACGGGCGACGTCGGTGGTCGGGGTAACGGCCTCAAGGCAGTATTCGTTGTTGCTGGAGTCCAAGGCGCGGACGAGTTGGAGGAGGAAAGGATCGATCTGTATGCGGTTGTTACCACCGTCAGTTCCGACAAGCGAAATAGAAGTAGTAGTCCTCGGTTGAATGCGCCGGACACTACTCCTTAGGGGGACGGATCTCCCCCCTCAGTTGCCTCAATAGTTCGTAGTCTGCATCTATGCGAGTGTTTATCTCTTGCCGCATCTTTGTCTGACTTTGTGGATCTATCACCTAATTGCTCCTTACATGGCACCCTTAAAGGTCAGTGATATCTCACTGAAGGTAATAATCGATACACCTATATTGTGCATTAGACAGTAGCGTTGCCACTATCTATGAGTGCAGCGAGTATTTGGCAAAGCCCTACGCTCTCGAAACAGAAGGCGTATGGAGATAAGGGGAGCTGCCGGACCTGGATTCGAACCAGGACTAACTGATCCAGAGTCAGTCGTGCTGCCGTTACACCATCCGGCAAGGCAACGGCGGGTATTGTAACGCTTTATGGGGTCTCCGTCGAGGTTTGTCCGCTGGGCTCGGCTACGCCGCCGGTCTCCATAGCACGAAGGATCTGGATCCTCTCCCCTATCGGGGGGTGGGTGGAGAAGAGACCTTTGGAGCGCTTCTCGAACTTCTTGATGGGGTTGACTATGTACAGGTGGGCCGTCGCGCGGTTGGCCGCCTCGAGGACCTCGTTGTCGCCGCTGATCTTCTGCAGCGCGTCGGCAAGGCCCTTGGGATTCCTGGTGAGCTGGACGGCGGAGGCGTCGGCGAGGAACTCTCGCTGGCGGCTTATGGAGAGCTGGAGGAGTCTGGCGAAGAGGGGGGCGAGGATGGCGAGGACGACGGCGATCAGGATCATAATGAGCTGCAACTGACCGCCACCGCCACCCCTGCGGCCTCCTCCCCTGCCGCCGCCGAACCAGAGGCCGCGCAGGAAGAAGTCCGAGATGAGGACGGTGGTGCCGACGAGGATGCCGACGAGCATCGAGTAGCGGATGTCGAAGTTGGCGACGTGGGACAT
>CADDZK010000434.1 GCA_902812425.1 Actinomycetota bacterium | reverse complement strand
TCATAGGGCTCTCCCCCCTGCTCTTCAGCGTACTCGCCGTGCTTGTACCGTTGGATCTTCACAGGCTCGGATGGGGCGCCGCCGCCGTCGGGACGGTCTTCCTGGTGAGCGCCGCCTTCGAAGCGCTCGTCCACCCGCTTCTCGGACGCTGGTCGGACCGCGCAGGCTACCGCCCACCCATCTTCGTCGGGCTGCTCGCCTCCGTCGGCATCCTGCTACTCCTGATCTGGGCCGGAAACCCGTGGGTGATCGGTCTTCTCGTCGTGCTAGCTGCAGGAGCTTTCAACGCCACCCTCGTCCCCGGCACGGCGCTCTTCTCACGCGGCACCGAGAAGGCGGGGATGGAAGGCGCCGTGGCCTTCGCCATCACGAACTTCGCCTGGGCATCGGGCTACGCCGTCGGGGCTCCACTCGGAGGCTTTCTGGCCGACCTCAGGGGCGACGCCCTCTCCTACCTCTCGCTCACGGCGGTCTGCCTGCTGACCATCTTTATCCTCCGCAGGACGGCCTGACTGGGCTCGGCGGTATACTAGACGCCTGAGGGGAAACTAGAGCGGTACCGACGATGAGGAGAAGCCTGATGGCACAACGCATAGACCTCTACTACTGGCCGACACCGAACGGATGGAAGATAACGATCTTCCTCGAAGAGACAGACCTCCCTTACACCATCGTGCCCGTGGACATAGGGTCCGGCGACCAGTACGATCCTGAGTTCCTTAAGTAATCTCAAATTTACTAAATTAGTCATTCGCTTACAGGGGGAGCAGAGGGAAATATCCTTTGTCTGAGCGAGAGTCTGCGTACCTGTAGCGTGAAATCAAGTACAACCCTGTGTCAAGGCACATAAGCTAGATCAGGATCTTGAGGAAATGCCTCGCGTGAAACAAAACGCCACGTTTCTTGGCGACGTTACTAAGAAACCCGTCGAAACTCATCCAGAATTCATCCAGGATTCATCCTTTTTTCATCGCCTACCACTATTAATAGCGATCGCTAGAGTTAACCTCGATAGGGAGGTAGTCATGCAGAATCCCTTGGTCTACAACTTCGACAAGTCGCTGCTACAAGGCGAAACTAAGTCCTCCGATCGCTTCGCGTATTCGCAGTATTTCATGCCGTTGGAGGTGGACCCGGCTCAGCAAAGCGACACCCTTAGCGACCTCGCCAAGGCGCAAGTCGGTTACCTTTTTCTGGATCGCACACGCATCCGGCCCCAAGGCTTCGCCGTCGGTGAGTATGTTTACGGGATGAGCCTCGCTCCAGGAGAGGAAGTAGTCGTCGAGCAGAAGACGTTCTCGAAACGAGAGACTACTTTAGAAGACCAGGAGGAGCAAGAGACGCAGTTCGACCTCGAGCTGTCGAGCACGCTGAGCACCGATCTTCAGGAGGGCCTCGAACGCCAGCAGAGCTTGACGACCAACACTGGCCTCAGCGCCGGTGGTAGCTTGGGCGCCAACATCAAGGGCGTCCAGGTAAACGCGGACCTAAAATACACGAAGAACGTAACTGAGGCCGATACGGAATCCCGCCGACGCTCTGTCAAAGACAGCACCACAGCTTCGTCGAAGGTGGCGTCGAAATATCGCGCGCTGCACAAGACTGTATTCCGTATCGCCACCGAAGAGCGCTTCGAAAGCACCAACAAGCGCGTCCTAAGGAACCCCAACAAGTTCACGCCGATCGACCTGCACTACTTCAAATTGTTGCAGAAGCTCCAGATGACGCAGGAGCGCTACGGGGCAAGACTCTGTTGGGCACCCCAGGTAAAGGACCCGGCCTTCGATCTCTTCGAACGGATCCGTCTGGGGAAGCAGGAGATCATGCAAAAAGCGGAAGCCGTTGCGCTTCCTCCCAAGCCTGTCGAACCCGTCAAGCCGACAAAACCGCCTGTCTGGGCCACATCGGGTGAGGTTCGTGCCGATAAGTGGGGCTTTACGTGCGACATGCGCTACGACTATACGCTCGAGATCCCTATTCCGGCGGGTTACGTGTGGGACGGCGATCCTCAAGCCGTAAAGGCAAGCGCAGCACTCAGAACGGTCAATATGGACCGCGGTTACACCTACTACGTCGTTGGAGAGCCTTGGGCCGCAATCGATAAGGTATATGTGAAGGTGCACCTAGGAGTAGACGGGAGAGTCGGCTTAGGAGGGTGCGGAGAAATCTACATGCGCGCCGCAGCTCGCTGTATGGCTGCTCCGGACGCCCAGGATGCGCAGTACACTGCCGCCTACCAAGCATGGTTAGTGGCGATGGGCGATTGGAACAAGAAGGTGGAGGATATCAGGACGACGAGCCTTTCGGAGGCGCAAGATCTGGCGGCGGCCTGGGAGCAAGACATGATGGCTCGCGTGAACCCCGTGGCCGAGCTCATAAACAGGGTGATCAAACAAAACTTCCCACCGAACGTCAGGGATGAGGGCTGGGAGGTGGAGGTCTGGCGATAGCTCTTTGACTGGGATGGTGCCACCTACTTCCTCCAGCCGAGTTGGTGGTCAGACCTGCCGATGCGCGACTATACACGATCGCCGACAGACTTCTTCAACGCCAGTTGGGCGAGGTTGTACCTGCCTATCAAGCTCGGTTTCGAGCAGCCGGCGTTGAGGTGGATTTTCGGCCAAAGCACCACAACTCCGCTTAGCGCTGACTATGAGGCGACCTTCGCTAGGCTACAGAAAGAGCTGAGCGACTATCGTAGGACCAACTTCGGCGACGACAGGGAGACGGTAATTCAGACAGACGGCACCGGCGCGACGTTCGTAGAGAAGACCGTCTCCCTGGGACAATGGACCGAATTGTTGCCGACCGACGGAACGCACGTCGAGGTGGTACAGGCCATGACGAGCGCGGTCGACACGCTCGTTCAAGGAGAGATCGCCGACGCGCAAAAGCTACGAACTGAACGTATCACCAGCGAGCAGCGGGACAACGCTCTCAAGCAAAAGGCGCTTACTGACGCGAAGAAACCCATTGACGCCCAGGTCACAATCAACGCTGGTTACCCGGAGCCTGACTTGAACGACTCACCCACGAAATGAAGGGACAAATGCCGTTCCAGCAGCAAGTTGCCATACTGCCTTCATAGGGTGAAACGCAAATTACCTCGGGAGGTGGCGGAGTAAGCAAACAACTAGACAAACCCTCGTCAAGGACAATGGCTTTGGCGCGGTATATCGACAACCTCGCCGAAGGGGTGAACAT
>CADDZK010000433.1 GCA_902812425.1 Actinomycetota bacterium | reverse complement strand
GCTTCTGAGCACGGCCCCCCCCAGGGTACGAACGCCGTCGGCGCGCGCCGTCGCAAGGAGCTTCATCGCCTCCCAGTAGGAATCCTCGTCCGAGCCGAAACCCGTGTCGGCCCCGCCACCACCCGTGCTCAGAAGCCGGAAAGGCAGACCCTCCCTGACGAGGTGCGTGAGCACGGAGGACGCCGCCGAGACGGCGTCCTCGACCTCGTCGTTCTGGGTTCTTATCCCCTCCCTGCGCAGGTCCAGGGCGACGGTGTGGCGCCTCGGGGCCTGCAGGGAGAACTCCTTGACGAAGAGCTCTCCGGTTCGTGCCAGGCTCTTCCAGTGTATGTGCCGTCTATCGTCCCCCCTGCGGTACTCGCGCAGGTTGGCGAACTCCTCACCCCGCCTGCCTCGGGAGCCCCTGGCACCCGCCTCCACGTTTCCTCCCCGCAGGGGAAAGCCCCGCAGTTCGTAGACCCTCGGGTAGACGATGACCTCCGTCCTCTCCTCGAACTCCCTGGCGAAGTAGAGGAGCCCGAAAGGGTCGGCCACGACGACCTCGGCCGGCCCCAGCTCGTAGACCCCCCTGCGGGCGAAGGTGAGGGGAACCTCGATCCTGCTCCTCTCCCTCCACTCGGGGAACTCGAAGCTGCGGGACTCGGGGAGCCGGTCCAGGACAGCCGCCTTCGTCGCGCCGAATCGCGAGCGTTCGAGCAGGAGGCGCAACATGGAGGGGCTGCCCGCCGTGATGCGGGTGCCCGGTGGTAGGGCCCGCGAGTAACAGAGACCCCTCGAAGCTATCACCCCGACGGCGAGGGAGGCGAGTGGCAGGGCCAGGAGCGCGTAGGCGAGCTGGTGGAATTGGGTCGTACCTATCAGGCGCGCCACGACCAGCGTGAGTACCCCGCCCGCGAGCACCTGCCAGCCGCGGGCCGTCGGTCTGACGGAGAGCCGCGAAGCGCCCCTCCCAAGCAAGGGTCCTTAGACCGCCTCGGTCACGGGCACGGAGCGCAGGATATCCTGCACGATCTCAGTGGTGATGTCATTCGGACCCAGGCCGTTCTCGGAGTTGCTGGCCGAGGGTATGATCCTGTGCGAGAGGACGCTGGAAGCCATCGCCTTGACGTCGTCGGGGGCGCAATAGGAGCGCCCGTTCGCCGCAGCGCGCGCCCTCGAAGCGGCGAGGAGCATGCGGCTTGCGCGTGGGGAGGCACCCAGGTAGACCTCATCGTGCTCGCGGGTCGCCGAGGTCACGGAGACGACGTAGCGGAGCACGGCCTCGCTCGTGTAGATCTCCTCGACGAGTCGGCGCATCTCGAGGAACTCCTCCACCCCGACGACGGGGTGGAGGTCGGCGACGGGGTCTTCGGAGAGCTTGAGCATCTCGGTCTCAGCATCCTCATCGGGGTAGCCTATGTGCATCTTGATCATAAAGCGGTCGAGCTCGGCGTGCGGCAGAGGGTAGGTACCCTCGTGCTCGATGGGGTTCTGGGTCGCGACCACGCAGAAGGGCTGGGCGAGGTGGCGCGTCACCCCGTCCACCGTCACGGAACCCTCCTCCATCGCCTCCAGGAGCGCGCTCTGGGTCTTGGGGCTGGCACGGTTGATCTCATCGGCCAGCACGACGTTGGCGAAGACGGGACCGGCCCAGAACTCGAAGTCCCCCTCGCCCTGGTTGTAGACGTTCAGGCCGGTAACATCGGCGGGCAGCAGATCTGGGGTGAACTGTATCCTGCGAAACTCCGCCCTCAGTGAGCGGGCTAGCGACTTGGCGAGAAGGGTCTTGCCCACACCGGGGACGTCCTCTATGAGGACGTGTCCCCCTGCTAGCATCGCCACCACGGCCAGAAAGATACCCTCACGCTTGCCCGAAACAGCACGCTCGACGTTTCCGACGATGCGCTCGACCCTCTCCGCGAAATCGCTATGATCCAAAGAAGTCCTGTCTATGTTCGGGTGACGCAGAGAATTATATCCCATAGCTCTCAGCACGCCGCCCTTCAGGCGGCTTGTCAGCCTCACCAACAAGCCGAACCCCATCAGAGAGCCAACTCTCTCGAACGGTGGTCACCGTATCCACACCCTGGCTGACTAGCTGAAATGCTGAAAGCTCCCGTAGGGAGCGTGCTGACAGGCTAAGTTGCCGTCAGGCCTCCGTAGAACTGGTCCACGTAGCGCCTCTGAACCTCGTTGAGGTCGCGCGAGTACCAGACCATGACCACGTAGCGGGGCTCCTTGGGCGTGCTCTTGGGGTACATGCCGCACTCCATCGGTAGGCGGTTCCCCTTCCTCGCGTTGCACTTGGTGCACGCCGTCACCACGTTGTCCCACGTGTTCGCCCCGCCGCGTGAGATCGGCTTGACGTGGTCGCGGGTCAGCCGGTCGCGGCGCCCGAGGTCATTGCGGTGCCTGGAGCAGTACTGGCAACGGTAGTTGTCGCGGGCGAAGAGGATAGCGTTCGTCACGTGCTTACGCAGGCGGCGGGGTATCTCGACGTATTTGACGAGCCGGATGACGAGCGGGTAGGGATACTCGGCCCTCTCGGAGCGGAAGCGGCGGTCCAGGTTCGCCTCGACGATCTCGGCCTTTTCGGAGACGACGAGGACGATAGCCCTCTTGACCGGCACAAGGGCCACGGGCTCATAGCTCGCGTTGAGCGTCAAGCATCGTGCCACGCCGAAATCTTAACATACGCGGATGCTTGTCAACACGCGATCCCGCCAGCGAATGAGCCGCCCTAGAGAAGGGCGGCCCTGCTCTTCGGCGCCTCCAGTACGGCCTCCAGAATAGGTGCTGCCGAACCTCGGAAGGGATCCGCGGTGGGGAGCCCCGTCTCGTCGGCGACGGCGGCGATGAGAGAGGCGGCCTCTCCCTCGTCCATCCCCCTGGTGTTCAGGCTCACGGCGACCACGGGCGCCGGCTTGACGAGGGAGGCGACCTCCTCGTAGAGGCGGGCGGCGCGGGCGACAGAAGGACGCGGGACGCCCCGGAAGACCTCCTCGGAGGGGTCTGCGGCGCACAGGATCAGGCAATCAGGGCAAGACCCGTGCATGAGTCCCAGCGTCACCCCCGAGTACGCAGGATGCCCGAGGGAGCCCTGGCCCTCGACTAGGATGAGGTCGGGCGAGGTTTTGGCCGCCTCGAGCACGAGTTGCTCCGAGGCGCCGGCGACGAAGTCCGAGACGACGGCGTCGACGCACAGCCCCCACCCTGCGATGACGACGCC
>CADDZK010000432.1 GCA_902812425.1 Actinomycetota bacterium | reverse complement strand
GCAGCGCAACGCTCGAGCGCATAGCAGGACAGGCAGAAGCGTCTCTTGGCTCTGAGTTCGTCAACCCTAACGACGTGCTAGGTCTCGTCGCATCGGCTCTCTACAGGGTACGTGAGAACATCCCACTTGCACCAGAAGAGGAGCAAGCTCTTGCGGGCCTCAATCAGGTATACGAGCACGCCGTAGCCAAGAAGCAGGAGGTCCAGGCGGCGGACCCAAAAGACCTCGGAAACATTGAATGGTAGAGGGATAACTTGACTCCCGAAGAAGAGTTGATCGAAGAGGTTGACTCCCTGACCTCCTATGCAGGGGAGCTGGAGCGCGAAGTGGTGAGGCTCCAGGCCCGCGAGAGGGAGCTAGAGCGAAAGGTACTCCAGATGACCTATGAGGCCGGAGTGCTCTACAGGGCCCTTGACCCTTACGGACTCAGGAGCCAGTAGTGGACCCGATCCTTATAAGCCTCGCAGGAGGTGTGATCGCCTACCTCCTCTACGACAACAGGCGCCTCAAAAGGGAGAACTGGCAGCTCCTGCAGGCGATCTACGAGAACTCGGAGGCCATGAGGAGCTACTCGGAGATGCGCCGAGGAGGGGGGCCGCCGGTGTGAGAAGGATGCTAAAGCGCCTCCTGGAGAGACTCCGCGGAGGCCATCACAGAAGGGAAACGATGCAGATGCTTGCAAGAAATCGGGAGGCCGAGGCTCGTCTTTGGATACGCATGGCCCGGGGGCACCCGCCTGAGAGCGCCGAGCGTGACGAGGCGCGAAGTAAGAGTCGCCAGAGGGCCGAGGAGGCCAAGCGTCTCAGGAACGAGGCCTTCACGTCGGGCATGAACCTGAGAGGACGGGGGACATAGGTGGAACGGCTTCGCCCTTCGAAGGAGCTCCTAGGGAACCTGGTTGACAGGTGGCTGCTACTGGCGTTCCTCGTGGTCTCGCTCTCCTACGGAGCGCTCTCGTCGGCGCTGCTCCAGCACTCGGACCTTTACTACTTCTCGCGCTACATGGCCGGCGGGGCGTGCTTTTTAGGCGGCCTCCTCTCAGGTGTAGGCTACCTCTCGCTCTACCCGCCCGGAAGCCGCGTTCAGGCCTTCCTTGCCGTCAACGTCATCAAAGCCACCCTCTTTGGGGTCTTCGGCCTGACCTTCCTCATCCTCGCCCTCTTCAGTGCGCCCTCGACCCCCTACTCGTGGCAGATCCTCATCTTCTATGGCGCCAACTCCGCAGCCGGGATGATGAAGCTCTGCCTCGGTCTCTACGTCATCTTCGGCGCTTCCAGGGGGTGGCTCGACCGGATGATCTACAAGTGGCCCTGGAGTAGCGGGGCCTAGAGTAAAGAGACTTTTGAGGGTGCGCCGTAGCATCTGCTATTAGCATCGCCTATTCCAAGCCACTGACAATGCGCTTGCCTTTTCGCAGGAGCAGAGCTACGACGCGCCCTCAAGAGCCTTGCTAAAGAGCCTTTAAAGGAGGCATGGATGCACCAGCCCGTTGAGAGCCCGCCCTCGGCGGCCGAGAAGAGAGACGCTTTCGAGAACTTCTATTCCGGTTGGAGTGCCTTCATGCAGGATAGGCCCGACGTACCGCCAGGCGAGCGCACGCCCAAGGAGAAGGACCTCTTCCACCAGGGCCACGCCGCAGCAGCTCTCGCGGCGGAGCGATTCAAGGCGGGCAAGGATGGCTAAGCCGCACGCCTTCTCCAGCTCCGCTTGGCCGAAGGCCCTGCCCATCTCCTACGGTCCCTACCCGGTAGTCATGGACCATGCAAGAGACGGCGATACCTTTGAATGCTTCGCCTCGGTGGGCTTCGACTCCTACCCGATCATCGCCGTGAGGATCCTCGGTATCAACTGCCCCGAGCTGGGAGAGCCAGGAGGCGCAGAGGCGAAGGCCTTTCTGGAAGCTCTCATGCCCCAAGGCACGCCCGCGCTCATCCGCACGCACGGCCGCTCCTTCGACAGGTGGGTGGCGAGCGTGCTCCTCGCTGACGGGACAGACGTGGCGACAGAGATCGTGAGATCCGGCTTCGGCGTCTGGCTGGATTACTAGCCCGTCTCAGCATTTCAGCTTGTCAGCTTGTCCGCAAGACCAAGGAGGACCTGTGCTCACCGTGGCCAAAGACACGAAGCTCTACGACGGCATCGTCTGGATCACCCCGATAGTAGGGAAGGCTCCCTACTGGGTGTGGCGTGGTGGGATCATCCCCGACGGGCCTGGAGCCTACGCCATCAACTCTCCCATCGAGGACAACCTGCGCTCGACGGTTCACAAGCGCGGCCTCTTTTGTCTCACTGGCGACACATTGGTAGAGGCTCAGGGGGTCCAGAAATCATACCGACGCTTCTATGGTGGCGAGGTCATCACCATCAAGACAGCCAGCGGCAAGAAGCTCACCGGAACCCCGAATCACCCTATACTGACCGATAAGGGATGGCTCCCCCTCAAAGCGATTCGCAAGGGCTTGAATGTAGTCAGCGGCAGTGGCTTCGGGCAGCTCGCCGGGTCTGATGTAGACAATAACCACGAGCCAGCCACTTTTGAGCAGATGCACCGTTCTCTTGCGGATGCGGGGAAGATGGAGAGGCATACCGGTACGCCGCTCGACTTCCACGGCGACGGGCGGGATGGCAAGGTCGATGTTGTAATAGCCGAGGGTGTATTGCGGGATAACCCCGAGCCCCCTATCGGTGAGCAGGGCATCGAGTTCAGCCTCACCGATGCCAGCCCTACCGACACCACTTTCGCTATTGGGGGCGCTCCTGACAAGGTAGCAGTTGGGGTCAGCGCGTCGCCTAGCTTCATGAGCGGCGCGAATTTGGGCGAGTCGTTCGGTGGGAGTCAGACGAGCGTTCTTGAGTCTCTGGGCTTCGGAGTTGGTTCGCAGGATGCCAGCCTCTTTGAGCCTGTGCTCAACGACCTCTCTGGAAACACCGTGCGCAGCTGCAACTTCTCGGGTGGTGGCACCTTCGAGGTATTGCCTTCTGATGGCAGCTTCGTCTACGACGACACGGTTGGCGGGACGGCCCCTAGGGGGCGAATTCTCCCAATGGAGCTTCGTACTTTCCTTGAGGCTTCGCAGCCGCACTCCCGCTCGCCTGAGTCTACTGCTAACCCCGGCAAGGCTCATTCCAAACTCTGTGGCAATCTGGGGAGTGGACATACCGCTTTGATAGGCTGCGACAAGGTCTGCAGTTGCTATATCAGTGCGCCTT
>CADDZK010000431.1 GCA_902812425.1 Actinomycetota bacterium | reverse complement strand
AGCTCGACTACCTAGGGGAGCTCGGCGTCGACGTCGTATGGCTCTCGCCGGTCTACAAGTCCCCTAACGACGATATGGGATACGACATAAGCGACTACCAGGACATCATGGACGAGTTCGGGACCCTCGCAGACTGGGAGGAGTTGCTCGCCGGGCTGCACGCGCGGGGCATAAAGCTCGTGATGGACCTCGTCGTCAACCACACCTCGGACGAGCACCCCTGGTTCGTCGAGGCGCGCAAGTCGCGGGATAATCCTTATCGAGACTTCTACATCTGGCGCGAGGGACGCGAAGGGCGCGAGCCCAACAACTGGCAGTCGCTGTTCGGCGGGTCAGCCTGGGCCTACGACGAGCTGACGGGCGAGTATTACCTCCACCTCTTCTCCCCGAAGCAGCCTGACCTCAACTGGGAGAACACGCAGGTTCGCCAGTCGGTCTTCCACATGATGAGGTGGTGGCTCGACAAGGGGATCGACGGCTTTCGCATGGACGTGATCAACCTGATCTCCAAGGTCCCAGGGCTGCCCGACGCGCCTGAGGTAACGCCTGATCGCTACCAGTGGGGCGGGCAGTATTTCATCCACGGTCCCAGGCTCATGGAGTTCCTGAACGAGATGAAGGAGCAGGCGCTCTCACCGTACGACACGCTGACCGTCGGTGAGGCGCTCTTTGCGACGACCGCGCAGGCCGCAGAGTTGACAGATGAGCGGAGCGGGCCGCTCGACATGGTCTTCCACTTCGAGCATATGGTTCTCGACTCGGACCCCGAGGCGCCTTCCGGCTGGGGATGGGGGCGCTGGAGCCTGCTGGATCTCAAGCAGGTGATGACGCGCTGGCAGAAGGATCTCGAAGAGAGCGGCTGGAACAGCCTGTACCTCTCCAACCACGATCAGCCGCGCCAGGTCTCGCGCTTCGGCGACGACGGCACCTACAGAGTCGAGTCGGCCAAGCTCCTCGCCACGTTCCTCCACATGATGCAAGGGACGCCCTATATCTACCAGGGCGAGGAGATCGGCATGACGAACGTCGCTTTCCCCTCGATCGAGGACTACAGGGATATCTGGACCCACAACCGCTACCGCGAGATGGTCGAAGAGAAGGGCATGGACCCTGAGGTCGTCATGGAGCTCGTCCACAGAAACAGCCGCGACAACGCCCGTACCCCGATGCAGTGGGACGACACCGAGAACGCGGGCTTCAGTAAGGGCACTCCCTGGATCAAGGTCAACCCCAACTACAAGGAGATCAACGTCGAGGCGGCCCTGGCCGACCCCGAGTCCATCTTCTACTACTACCGGCGGCTGATCCAGCTTCGCCGTTCCAACCCCGTCATCGTCTACGGCAGCTACGACCTCATCCTCGACGAGGATGAGGAGATCTACGCCTTCACCCGGACGCTGGAGGACGAGCGCCTGCTCGTGATCCTGAACTTCACCGCGGGCACGCCTGTCTTAGCATTACCGGACGACCTCCCCACTGAGGGACCGGAGTTGCTCCTCGCCAACTATCCGGTGGACGGTGCACAGGACATTCGGAAACTGCCGCTCAGGCCTTTCGAAGGACGCGTCTACAGCCTGCGCTAGCTCCCGCTAGTCGACGACGCAACCGTGGCTCTTCCCCGAGGCGGGGAACGCGTGGACCAGGGCGTCGGCGGTCAGACGGGCGCGTTGCGTGTAGCCCTCCGAGGTGTAGTGGGTACCGTCCGAGATGAACCAGCCGTCGTCCGCCGCCGAAGCCCAGTCGAAGACCCGCATGTTCGGGTACTTATCGCAGGCCCGTATAACGGTACGGTTCCAGGTGCGCATGTTGGCCTCCGCGTAGGGGCCGCTCGTTAGCAGCGACTTCACGGTCTCCCACATCACCGGCTCGTCGCCGATCACCGACATCATCTTATTGATTCTGGTCGTCAGTCCGACCTGCGAGCCTGCGTAGACGTCGGCGGTATCGTTGGTGCCGAGGGCGATCACCCAGCACCCCGAAAAGCCCTGCGCTTTCAGGCTACGGGCGACCTCCTCACCATTGGCCTGATTGGCCGACAGCTTCTCGACGACCGACCTCGCGCCCGAGATCTCGAAGTACTGGGAGGTGGCGCCGACACGCGCGTACTGTGCGCCCAGGCGTTTGGAAGGGTCGGGGATGTAGCTGGGCATGACCATGCCCTCCGACGTGGAGTCGCCGATGTATGCGACGGCGTGACAGGAGGTAGTGGTTGGCGGCGCAGCCTTCTTTGGACTGGTAGGTGGCGCAGCTTTCTTTCGGCTCGCATCAGGTGCCGGAGTGGTGGTGGGTGGCGCAGATCTCTGCGAGGTCGACTCCGGCACAGGAGTGGTAGCAGCCGGGGCGGTAACCGTATGGTGTGTGGAGATCTTGGGGTGGGCCGGGCCTCTTTCAGCAGTAGGCTGCAACCCGCTGCTATCTGCACCGGTGCCCATAGCCCCGGCCAGGCCAGCAAAGTCCAGCGCCAGGACACCCAGCGCCACCACAGATACCAGCCTGGCGAGAAACCGCCGCCTTCGCTCCAGACGGTACTGGCGCCGGAAGCTTCGTCGTTGGGCGGTTCCCCCGCGCCACCCCCCGGATCTCACGTACGACCAGAACCGTCCGAGGGCGCCGCGGCGTATAGGTTCCTCGACGAACCGCCACGACAGGGCGGCCACGACGATGGTCGCAACCACCTGGACGGCGGCCAGTGACAGGTCTATCCCCCTCTGCCAGGTCGGGGTCGTGAGCACGATTATCGGCCAGTGCCACAGGTATATGCCGTAGGAGCGCACCCCGAGCCAGCGCAGCGGTGCCCAGCCGAGCGCCGGACCCAGCCGGCTTGCAGGGTGGGCGACGGCGGCCACGACAGCGACGGTGGCAATAGAGAGCAGCACGATCCCACCGTGGTACAGAGACGCCGAGTACTGGTCGGTCCGCCAGACGAGTAGCGCTATGACGACGAGCCCCGCGGCCCCGGCACCGTCGAGAAGCAGGCGGCGCGGAAGGGCGAGGTTCGCGCCGAGGCTGCGGCTCGGCCAGACCATGGCTAGGGCGGCACCCACGAGGAGGCCGAAGGCGCGGGTGTCTGTCCCTTCGTAGACCCGCGTGGGATCGATCCCTGGCTGGTAGAGCAGCGCCATGGCGGCGGCCGAGAGGGCTGCGCCCGCCAGGGTCAGGCCAGCCAACCGGTAGCGCCCGCGGACGAAACGCAGGCCGAGCCAGAGCAGCCAGGGCCAGATCAGAT
>CADDZK010000430.1 GCA_902812425.1 Actinomycetota bacterium | reverse complement strand
CTCATGTGCTGCGAGGTCTACGTAACCGCGGACCGCAACGACCGCAGC
Organism: Actinomycetota bacterium; assembly: GCA_902812425.1. Taxonomy (GTDB): domain Bacteria; phylum Actinomycetota; class Rubrobacteria; order Rubrobacterales; family Rubrobacteraceae; genus Rubrobacter_D. The sequence continues at coordinate 3,179 of CADDZK010000430.1, read as the reverse complement.
CGCGCCCCGTATTACCACCTCACGCTCATCGCGAGGACCGCAGAGGGCTACAGGAACCTCATGAAGCTCTCGACCTGCGGCTTCCTCGAAGGCTTCTACTACAAGCCGCGGGTGGACATGGAGATGCTAAGAAAGCACGGGCGCGGGATCATCTGCCTCTCCGGCTGTCTCTCGGCCGAGGTGCCCGTTCGGATACTCGAAGGGCGTCCCGCCGAGGCACGCAGGCTCCTCTTGGAGTACCAGGAGATCTTCGACGCCGTCTATCTGGAGATGCAGGACCACGGTATCGAGCAGCAGCGGCGCGTCAACGAGGGTCTCATCAAGCTCCACAAAGACACGGGCATCCCGCTCGTCGCCGCCAACGATTCCCACTACACCACTAGAAACGACGCGAAGATGCACGACGTGCTCCTGTGCATCGGGACGGGCAAGTTCTACAACGACCCGAACCGCATGAAGTTCTCCGGCGAGGAGTTCTACGTCAAGACCATAGAGGAGATGGCCCGCATCTTCCCGGATCATCCCGAAGCGCTGGAGAACACCATCAAGGTCGTCGAGACGGTCGAAGACGTAGGTATCGAGCTCGGCAAAACGCGTCTGCCGAACTTCCCGAAGCCTGAAGGGTACACGGCAGACCAGTTCTTGAGAGAGCAGTGCGAACGGGGTCTGGCGATGCGTTACGGAGAACGGGCGAAGAGCGAGGAGGTGCGAAGGCGGCTCGAGTTCGAGCTCGAGACCATCGGGAAGATGGGCTTCGCCGACTACTTCCTCATCGTCTGGGACTTCGTCAAGTACGCCAAAGACAGGAAGATCGCCGTCGGCCCGGGACGGGGATCTGCGGCAGGCTCCATCGTCGCCTACGCACTGGAGATAACGGACCTCGACCCCCTTCAGTACTCGCTCCTCTTCGAGCGCTTTCTGAACCCCGACCGCATCAACATGCCAGACGTGGACATAGACTTCTCCGTCTCGGGACGCTCCGAGGTGATGCGCTACGTCACCGACAAGTACGGCGGCCACGAGCACGTCGCCCAGATCATCACCTTCGGGACCATCGGCGCGAAGGCGGCGATCAGGGACTCGGGGCGTATCTACCAGTATCCCTACTCGGATACTGACAAGCTCGCCAAGTTCATCCCCGACAAGCCCGTAGGGACCACGCTCACCGACGTGCTGCGTCCCGAGAACGGTGCGTACGTCCCTGGCGAGAAGCATCCCGGGGCGGCGCGCGAGATCATGAAGTTCGTCGAGCAGGACGAGGCCGCAAGAAAGGTCCTCGATACCGCCTTCGAGATAGAGGGGTTCGCCCGCCACGCGGGGACCCACGCCGCGGGCGTCGTCATCTCCGAGGAGCCCCTCACGGACATAGTGCCGCTGCAACGTGTCGCCAAGGACGAGAGCTCCGTCATGGTCCAGCATCCGATGAGCGACGTGGAGGCGCTCGGGCTCTTGAAGGTGGACTTCCTGGGCCTCAGGAACCTGGACGTGATCGAGGAGACCTTGGAGACCATCCGTCGCAGTGGCGGCGAGGAGCCTGATATACGCGCGATCCCACTCGATGACGAGAAGACTTTGAAGCTCTTCGCCAGGGGCGACACCTTCGGGGTCTTCCAGTTCGAGTCGAGCGGGATGCAGCGCATGCTTCAGGAGGTCCGCCCCGACCGCTTCGACGACCTCGTAGCCCTGAACGCCCTCTACAGGCCTGGTCCTATGGACTACATCCCCAACTTCAAGCGCGGCAAGCACGACCCCGAGAGCGTCAAGTACCTGGACGAGCGGCTCAAGCCCATCCTGGAGCCTACTTACGGTGTCGCGGCCTACCAGGAGCAGCTCATGGAGATCTCCAAGACCCTGGGCGGATTTACTCCGGGCGAGGCGGACACGCTGCGCAAGGCCATCGGGAAGAAGAACGCCGCGATGCTCGCCACGCTCAAGGACAAGTTCATGGCCGGTTGCGCTGCGAACGGCGTCTCGACTGAGGGTGCAGAGGAGCTGTGGAACTGGATGGAGAAGGCGGGGGGCTACTCCTTCAACAAGAGCCACTCCGCCTGCTACTCGTTCCTCGCCTTCCAGACCGCCTACCTCAAGGCGCACTACCCCGAGGCGTACATGGCCGCCCTCATGAGCAGCGTCATGAACACCAAGGACAGGGTGCCCCAGTACGTCGCTGAGGCCAGGGCGATGAAGATAGAGGTCTTGCCCCCCGACATAAACGAGAGTGGACGCCGCTTCACCGTGGTAGGGGAGACCATCCGTTTCGGGCTCTCTGCCGTCAAGAACGTCGGGGACTCGTGCGTCGATTCGATACTCGCCGCGCGCGAGGAGGGCGGCCCGTTCCAGGATATCTTCGACTTCTGCGAACGCGTGGATTTCAAGACCTACAACAAGCGTACGCTTGAGTCGTTGATCAAATGCGGCGCCTTCGACAACGTCGGACCCTCGCGGGCAGCCATGCTCGCGGTGCACGCGAAGGCCGTCGAGAGGTGTACGAAGGGCCTCAAAGGCGCGAGCGAGGACCAGTTCTCGATGTTCGAGGCCTCCGAGCTGACGCCCCCCAAACCCGAGTTCCCCGACCTCGAGGAGGACCACCGCCAGAGCCTGGAGTGGGAGAAGGAGACCCTTGGCCTCTACGTCTCCGACCATCCCTTGCGTCCTGTATTGCACAAGCTAGGGAAGCACATCGACACGACGGTCTCCGAGCTCGACGGGCACAGGGACGGGGCGATCGTCTGGGTCGGGGGGCTCGCTACCAGCGTACGGACGAACACCACGCGCAAGGGCGACATGATGGCGATGCTCCAGCTCGACGACACGCGGGGCCTCGCCGAGGTCATGATCTTCCCGCGGGTCTATGCCAAGTGCTCGGGGTGCGTGCGCGAGGACGCCGTCCTCAAGGTCAAGGGGAAGGTCGAGATGAAGGAGGGCATCCCACGCATCGTCGCGCTCGAGATGGAGGAGTTGCGCCTGGAGCCGGGACCGGACCCTCTGTACCTCGACGCCGGCGCGTTCGTCGGCCTCTCGCACAGGGTCGCGCACGAGGCGTTCGGGCTGCTCGGGCGGCACCCCAGGGAGAGTCCCGTCTTCCTCGTCTCGGGCGACGGGACGACGCAGAAGATCGGCAGCATCGCAGATTCATCCGACCTTCACGCCGAGATGAAGCGGCTCCTCGGTCCCAGATG
>CADDZK010000429.1 GCA_902812425.1 Actinomycetota bacterium | reverse complement strand
TTGGGCGCCGCAACGTGGGGCTCGAGGACCTCCCATTCGGCGTCGGCAAGATCGGTTTGGTAGCTCCTGTTCATGCGCGGGAGCGTACGTCACAGAACTACCTCTCTCGATTTTCCAAACAGTTTCTCCGCGAACGTGAGCGTGATCGCGTGGCGCTCCTAAGTTTGCGTATTCGGTAAAGAACGGCTGCTTCGTCCGCACAAGGCGCCTGGGATTCTAGAGATAGCTAGAGTAGAACCGTGAAGAGAAGGGGCGCATTTCCTCTTAACTGGTGAACCGGAGATTCACAAAAACTCATCGGAAACTGGGCCAAGAGAACTCCCGGCGGAGACAGCGCCCACGCGGCGCGGTTGCGCCTGGGTGCGTACGGTTGCAGCACCGTTGCAGCAGAGAGACCCACCATTGTGAGCGAGCGTCTTCCTTACGCAGACAATTTACCTGCAAATAGAGGTATTTCTGTGGCGCGCTCGGCAGGACTCGAACCTGCGACCTTCTGATTCGTAGTCAACTCATGTAGGTTTATTTGGCTCCCCTCGAACCCCCGTGGAGTCCCTAAACAAGCCGATTCTGCTCTTGCCGCAGCTAGGTTAGCCCGTCTGGGACCGCTTAGATCCCGACGGATAAGTGGTCAAATAAGTGGTCACGAATCCGTTGGGGGCGGTGCAGCTCTCCGAGTACTGAAGACCGTATCTTAGGTTGCCTAACATTGTCCGCTGGACAGGCTTGGTTGGCAGAGCCACCTCCCAAGTAGTGGCGATGCTTGGCGAGTTTCTCGATCCTTCTTCGGGCGTACCTTTTTCGCAATGCACAGATGGTGTGCGGACGCGCTAGGTTAGGGCGGAGCCCATACCTGACAACACTCACATTGGCGAATGTTTCACGAATGTGAGTGTTGTTCTGCGTAAACTGTCCGTATATCTCTAAGGCTCGATCGACCCCTTGTTATTTGGACTACGACTTGCTGGATCAGTTAGTCTTGGTTCGATAGGGGTCCGGCAGCTCCCCCAAAAGCCCCGCAAAAGCGGGGCTTTCTTACTTCTCCCTTCTCTTACGTCCCGCTAGATCCCGTCCTTTCCCGCCCGATAAGTGGTAGATGAGTGATATGGAAATGGTAGCTGAGGACTAGATGTTTACCGACTTATTCGGTAACATGCTTTCGTGCCAAGGATAGGGGACAACACTGCGGTTCGCGACACCGCCGAGGCTGAACACGGTTCTTCGCCGGTGGAGACGGCGAAAGCGCTTGCTGAAGCGAGGGAGGCACTCAAAGGCTACGAAACCTCCGCGCTCGCTGACGTAGCGGCGATGCTGGCGCAGACGGCTGAGAGCCTTGCGCGGGCGGCGCGGGATCTGAGGGAGACGGGTTACGACGAGTGGATGGACGCCGATCAAGCCGCCTACTACCTCAAGAGAACTCCGAAGACGTTCAGGAACATAGTCGCTACCGGGGAGATCCCCAAGCACTATCTCACTGAGCGTGGGATTCTCTTCAGCCGAAAGGAGCTCGATGAGTGGCTCATCAATCGGTAGAGTGCCGGCTCTTGAACCAATCGGGTTCTGGCCGGTTCTTCCGGGCGCTGCATAAAAGAATGGGTGCTTGTGAGAGACTTGTAGGCCCGCAAGGCGCAGAGAGGCTGGGAGGACTACGTGCGCATGAGGGATGAGCTCGTCGAGTGGGTGAGGGCGCTCAGGACGCCCGATTTGAGGGGAGGGGGGGAAAGCGTGAGCGGCAAAACGTCTTCCAACCGGTTCAGGTGGCTCTCTGATGAGGAGGACCCGAGGGTCGGGGAGGTTCTCAGGGAGGACTTTCCGGCGCCGTCACCTTCTCCGGCCAGTCCACTCGCGCGTACTCCGAGCCCGGCGGCCAGCCGGGCCAAGGATTACTCGGCGCGGGGTTGGAGGGCGGCGTAGGCGAAATCGGGCCAAGAACCCGAAGGCGCTTCGAAACGATCCTGCACCCATGATGGCGGGTGCCAGGATCCGAAGAGACGTCAGGCGGCGCGTCGAGCAGACACTTGCTGACCCTGAGGTCGTGGAGGAGGGGCACGAACTATAGCCTTCTCGTCGATTCGCTCTTGGTGCATTGGCTCGATGAAGTTGGCCATCCGCTGGAGGAACGCTGAGGGTTACACCTGCACCCATGTTGCGGGGATCATTCCCTCCTCGCTCACACCACAACAGGCCACACGACCCCTAGAGCACCAGCTCTCTCTGTACAGCGCGACCCGTAGTAAGCGTCGCAATCCATCGCTTAGGCTTACGGGCTTTCGTGAAAGGTGCCAGTTCTCCTCTGGCCTATCCTGAGTTTGGTATACCCCTGAAGAGTCGATCGGAAGATCTACCCCAAATCGACCTTCTGATCGACGCGGGCCTCGCCCTTCTCTAGGTAAGCTGCCAAGCAACGAGAGCGAGATGTCTAGAAAAAGAGGAGGCCAAGATACGATGCAGTCCATCCTCAATGACTACGAAGAGCATTCAACCACCCAAGGTGCTCTCCACAACGACCAAACCCAAGCACACAAGCTCCCAGAGCCACTGATGTTCCTGCTTCAGACGCGTACGACGGCCGAGGCTATCTTCGTTGTCGACCCCAACTACCGCATCGTCTACTGGGACACAAAGGCAGAGTCGCTTACAGGGCTTCTCTCAGAGGAGACCATAGGCAGAGCCTGCCAGGAGGTCTTGGGGGGAGAGTGCGAGGCTCAGAGCACCTCCTCCAATGAGCAGCACCACTCTGTCATGCACCTCGCCCATGCGGAGCATCCTTCCCAAGGAGGATACGAGATGAGAATCCCAACCCGCTGGGGAAAGAAGAGGTGGGTGGGTGTCTCTAACCTCAGCGTACAGACAGAGGAGGGTACATACTTCATCCACCTCCTGCGCGACACCCAGGCAGAGCATGAGACTCTAGAGATGGCACGTGCGCTCATAGAAGGGTTCTCCTCAGGCAAGGACACCTACAACAGGGACACCTACAACAGGGACACCTACAACAGGGACACCTACAACAGGGACACCCCAGAGCTAACGCCTCGCCAGCTTGAGGTGCTTGGGATGCTTGCATGTGGGAAGTCGGCGAGGGAGATATGCACAGAGCTATATCTGTCGCAGGCTACGGTAAGAAACCACATAAGGGCGCTGCTCTTAGCCTTAGGGGCGCATTCGCAGCTTGAGGCTCTGGCCAAGGCTCGCCAGGTTGGCCTCCTTGTGGGGGGATAGCTACCATGACC
>CADDZK010000428.1 GCA_902812425.1 Actinomycetota bacterium | reverse complement strand
GCATGACCGGCGAGCTGCTGGGCCGCGGAGAGGTCGGCTCCCGCATCCAGCAGGTCCCCGATGAAGGTCCGCCTCATGTCGTGTGGCACGAAGCTCTTCGTCTTTATCTCCTTACCGAGCCTCCTTAAAGCGGCTGTCATAGCAGTTGGGCCGTAGCCCGGTAACCGCAGTGCCCGAAGAACCCTGAAACGTCCGTGGCCGTCACCGCAGAGAGCGCCCGGCCCATCGCTTCGATCAGCGCTTCGCGGGTGCGTGCCTCGGCTCCGCGTAGCATCCCCTTGACCTTCCAGAAGGCTTGCTCGATGGGGTTGAAGTCGGGTGAGTAGGGTGGCAAGAACACCAGCTCGCAACCACACCCGTCGATGAGCTCCCTTACCCTCTCTCCCTTGTGGGCCGTGAGGTTGTCCATCACTACCACCTGCCCAGGATGCAGGCTCGGGGCGAGAGCTTCCTCCACGTACGCTTCGAAGACCGCCCTCGTAGTCGACCCTTCCACCGCTAAAGATGGCCCCATGCCCAAGAGCGTCATGCTCGAGAGCAAGGTGACGTTCTTCCCCCAGTTGCGCGGTGCCGAGCAAAGCGCCCGCTCTCCCCTAGGCGACCAGGCGTACAGCGGACGCAGCGAGGCATTCGTCGAGCACTCGTCGACGAACACGAAGCGACTCGCATGCGTGGTTCCCGCGACCATAGCCCGCCAAGCCGCCCTCAGGAACTCGTCGCGCTCGCTCGCACCCACCGATCTTTTTTTCGGCTCCACCCCATACGCCCGAGCCTCCGTGAGACGGTGGAATCGCTCACCCGTACACCCGCCACACGTGCCAGAAACTCGCGTCTCTGCGGGAGCGTCGCCGCAGGGCGCTCTTCGAGATCCGCTTCGAGGAGCTTCCTCGCCGCTTCGTCGAGCTTCGGTTTGGAGCCGGGGCGCTTCTTCGGAGCGAGCGGCTTCCCTTCGCGGGCGGCGGCGGCGTAGCGCTTGACGCTCGATAGGCCCACGCCGAAGGTCCGTGCGACCTCAGCGGTGGGCATGCCCCGTTCTTTGGCTTCGACGATCTTCTTCCTCAGGTCCAACGAGTAGGCGTTCATGTTGGCATCCTGCCACACCGCCCAACTACGCTGCAAGGTGCTCTAGAGGAGTAGCCGCGTCGGACAAGTTATCGGCAGGTGGAGAGGCCGGAGCGTCATGACGCTCCGACCTCCTTCATGCTCTCGTTCACCTGCAGGAGTACTAGGCAAAAGGCAAACCTCCTGACGACTAGTTTTAAAGCGACGGTGCCTGTCTGCGGCGCTGGAAGCATAGAACTGGCATGAGCACTGTAGGGCCTAGTCGGCGAGGAAGACGCTAATCAAGATCCCTACGGCCGCGACCAACAGCGCTATGGAAAGGTAAGATAACCCCCTGGAGCGTTCTGTGGCACCGCTCGCGCCCAGGGCTCCGGCTGCTACGAAGCCGAACCAGGCTACGGCGTTGAGCGTATCGCCATCGATGACTGCGGCGAGAGCCGCGATGAGCCACAGGGCAGTTGCGATCCACATGAAGAGCCTGTGGCTTTGCATGCCGGTTCCTCTGCTCCTGCCCATCTTTTCCCCCTATGTGTAACCTCACTGGGACGAGATAAGTATCTCATCTTTCTTCACGCTCCCTCTATTCACCTGAGTGCTTAGAAGGAGGGTATCAGAAGTTGATGCTGCTGAACGGCGCTTATAGGCGAACCTCGCAGAACTGTATGAGCACCCTGCCTACTCTCAGCCGTCCAGCGGTGGGTTCCTCTCATAGGTGGGAATGGTGTCGTCGATGTTCACCCACGGTTGGGCGCTAGAAGTCCACATGTGCATCTGCGGCCTAAGCCATGAGGGGTCGTCTAACGTTCCCGCTTTCAGCCACTCCAGATCCGGCGTCGCCGTTACTTCGCTCGTGATGCCCGAGCCGCACTCGGGACAGAACCTGCGGGTAACCGGCAGTCCGGTGTCCTCGCCTACGGTCTCGACGGAGGCCAGGGCCGGTCCCTCAATTCGCAGGTTCCCCTTCGGGAGGACCACGAGGACAGAGAAGGCTGAACTCGTTTGCTTCTGGCAGTTCCGGCAGTGGCACACTGTGGTCAATACGACTTCCGCCTCGCTCTCGTAGCGGACGCTGCCGCACAAACAACCCCCTACGACGTTCGACACGAGGTCTCCGCCTTCCCCGCCCCCTTCGGCGTGTCGTGTAACCCTTTCGCCCGTGCCCATGGTGCCAGGAGGCGAACTCCGGCGCACCCCCAGAGAGATCTATTCATCCAACCTCGTAGAAGGATTGTTCTCGGAAGTCGCGCTGTCTTCGGGGTTTTCACTACAATAGGTGCAATCGCTCCAGTGGGGAGCGTGGGGAAAGGAGGAATAAGGTGCAGTACCTCGTTACCCCAGAGTTCGTTGACCCCGGTCCGTTACTCCCCCCTGATCAGCTTGTTGACTTGATCCGGCAAATGCTCCTTCCAACTCATGAGGCTCTTACCAACCTCAAAGCCCAAGGAAAGGTTATAGCGGGGGGGTATCCAGTCGGAGAGAGGGCCGCAGTATTTGTCTTCGACGCAGACTCCAATGCAGAGTTGGACAGCTTATTGCAGGGTTTGCCTATCTGGGGGTTTCTAAAGATTAAAGCAACGCCGCTAGAGGACATCGAAGGCAGAAGAGAGCGAGATCGCCAACAAGCTGAGCAGCTAGAGCAAATGCTGCAGCCATAAGAAGTACTCCCGTTGTCTTCGAGCCGGGGCATTTAGCCGCCTCGGCTCTTCTCATTGTCCTTATTCACCCAAGTGCCTGGAAGTGGTCTTTCCGAAGTTCATTGCCCAGGGAGATACAGACGGTATCCGCTGAAGGTGCGATGCTTGAAGGACGCATAGAAGGGCTCACTGCCCTCCACGGCGAGCAAGTCCACCCGCCTCCCACCACAACGCCGGAAAGCCTCTTCCACTAACCGGCGGCCTACGCCCCTGCGACGGTAACCACGCGCCACCACTAGACACGAGAGGTGCGCTTGCAACACCCCATCGCTCTGCATCTGTGCGAAGCCGAGAATCTCTTCGCCGCGGATGGCAATGACGCTGCAGACACCCGGCGCTGTTAGCGCCTGGCGTGTGCGCTCGAGGTCCTCTGCGAAGCTCTTCCATCCTTCGGCTTCGCACAGCTCCACAACCGCCACCAAGTGCTCGTCGGGGTCGAGAGGTACGAAGCCCATTGACTCTTCCTTCGCCATCTTC
>CADDZK010000427.1 GCA_902812425.1 Actinomycetota bacterium | reverse complement strand
CTTCGAGCGTGGCGCGCGCGTCGCCCACGAGGGCGAGCCCCGCGTGCTTGTTGGCATCGAAGTCGGCGACGTTTATGTTGACGAAGCGTACGTTCGGGTTCTGGAAGGCGGTCTTGGAGGCGGTGGTGAAGTCGCTCCAGCGGGTGCCGACCCCGATAACGAGGTCGGCCTCGCGCGCCGCGCGGTTCGCGGCGAAGGTTCCCGTCGCGCCGACGGCGCCCAGAGAGCAGGGATGATCGTAGGTCATCGAGCCCTTCCCTGCCTGCGTCTCGCCGACGGGGATGCCCGTCCTTTCGCAAAGACGCCGCAAGGCTTCCGTAGCCTCGGAGTAGATGACGCCACCACCAGAGACGATCATGGGCCGGCTGGCCTCCCTTATCGTGGCTACAGCGCGCCCTATCATCTCAGGCTCAGGCAGCGGGCGACCGACGTGCCAGACCCTCTTCTCGAAGAACTCCTCGGGGTAGTCGAAGGCCTCGGCCTGCACATCCTGCGGGAGCGCGAGGGTGACGGCGCCCGTCTCGGCCTGGTTGGTAAGCACCCGCATGGCAGCGAGGGCGGCCGGTATAACCTGCTCCGGTCGCACGACCCTGTCCCAGTAGCGCGAGACCGGACGGAAGCAGTCGTTGACGGAGAGGCTTCCGTCGTACGGGGCTTCGAGCTGCTGCAAGACGGGGTCGGGGCCACGGGAGGCGAAGACGTCGCCTGGCAGCAGGAGCACGGGGAGGCGGTTTATGGTGGCGAGCGCGGCCCCCGTAACCATGTTGGTCGCACCGGGGCCGATGGAGGTCGTGCAGGCGAAGGTCTGGAGGCGGTTCTTGTGGCGGGCGTAGGCCGAGGCCGTGTGCACCATCGCCTGCTCGTTGCGGGCCTGGTAGTAAGGGAGTTCGCCCGCGTACTGCTGGAGCGCCTGTCCGACGCCAGCGACGTTGCCGTGGCCGAAGATGCCGAAGCACCCCGCGAAGAAGCGTCGCTCTATTCCGTCTCGCTCCACGTACTGCCGGGCGAGGAACCGTACCAGGGCCTGGGCCATCGTCAACCGTACGGTGCCCATATCAACGCACCTCCGTTTCCTGTCTCGAACGCGCCGCGCCGGAGACGATCTCGGCCGCCGCGTCCACAGCCGCGGCGACGTCGCCGTCGTGCGGGTACAGAAGCGCCCTGCCGGCGACGAGGCCTCGCACCTGTGGGATCTCCATCGCCCTCCTCCAGCCCTCGAACGTCTTCTGTGCATTAGCTCCCGGGTCGCCGCCGAGCAGCAGCGTGGGCAGGGTAGTCGCCGCCATCACCCGCTCCATCTCGGGGACGACGGGCAGCTTCAGCCAGGTGTATGCCGAAGTCGAGCCGAGGGCAGAGGTGATCCCGATGGCCCTGATCGTGGGCTCGGGCTCTAGGACGTTCTTCACCCTGCCCCCCTCACGTTTGCTCGCGAAAGGCTCGATCATGGCCATCAACCCTTTCGAGGCGAGGGCGTCGACCGCCCTGGCGCAGGCCACGAGCGTCGGTAGTGTATCGGGATCGTCGTCGGCGATCCTGAGGAGCATCTTGCCGCCGTCGAGGTTGGCCTCAGCTATGGCGTCGGCGCTGTAGCAGGTAAAGCGGTCGTCGAGCTCGAAGACGGCCCCGGCGAGTCCGCCGCGGTTCATGGAGCCGATCACCACTTTCCCGTCCAGGGCACCGAGGAGCGCGAGGTCGTCCACTATGTCGGGGCTCGCCATCAGACCGTCCACGCCGGGTCGGGAGAGGGCGGAGATGGTGCGCTGGAGGAGGTCGCCCCTGTCTGCCATCGCCGTGGGGTCATCCCCCACCTTGAGACTGCCGCGCGCGGGGTGATCCACGGCCAGCAGGAACAGGGTGCCGCCCTCTTCGAGCAGCGGCCTGCGGACCCGCGCCGCCAGCGCCTCGCGGACGGCGGCAGGGTTCGTGGCGCGTATCGCGGCCAGTCGCTCGACGAGATCAGACACCAGCCGACTTCTCCAGTAGCTCCTCGACCTCCTCGCGGGTGGGCATGTCGTCCGCGCACGCGAGGCGTGAGGCGACGATGGCCCCCGCCGCGTTGGCGTAGCGGATGGTCCTCTCGGGATCCCACCCCGAGAGGAGCGCGTGGCACAGCGCCCCGCCGAAAGCGTCCCCGGCCCCGAGCCCGTTGACGACCTCGACCTCTATCGGCGGCGCCTCCGCGATGCCGTCTTTCGTGCGGGCGAGCACCCCGTCGGGTCCCCGCTTTACTATCGCGAGATCCAGGCCCAGTTCCAACAATGCCTCCGACGCTTCGAAAGGGTCCCCCGTACCTACCGCCACCTCGACCTCCGATTGGTTGCCAACGGCCACCGTGGCGTGCCTGAGCGCCTCCCTGTAGCAGTGGGCCGCCTCTTCTTCCGATCTCCAGAGCATGGGCCTGAAGTCGAGGTCGAAGACCGTGATGCCGGATGGTCGCTGCTCGAGCGCGGCGAGGGTCGCCGTGCGGCTGGGCTCATCGGAGAGGCCCGTGCCCGTCATCCAGAAGAGCGGTGCTGCGGAGATCGCTTCGAGGTCGAGGTCCTCGACCGTCAGGTTCATATCAGGGGCCTTCGGCTCGCGGTAGAAGAGGAGCGGGAAGTCGTCGGGAGGGTGGATCTCGCAGAACGCGAGGGGGGTGCGCAACTCGGGGTCGGTCCCCACCCAGCGGGCGTCGACGCCGAACTCCTCGAGCGCCGAGCGGATGTAAGGGCCGAAGCCGTCGTCGCCGACCTTCGTTATGACGGCCGAGGGGTGGCCGAGCCTGGCTGCGGCTACGGCGACGTTCGTCGCGCTCCCGCCGAGCGACTTGGCGAACGTCTCGACCTCGGCCAGCGAAACCCCGATCTGCTCGGGATACAGGTCCACGCTCACCCGTCCCATCGTGATGACCTCGGGGTTCATCCTTCGACCTCCAGAATATTCGTCAGGAAGGCGAGGCTCCTGCCTACCTCCTCGGCGGGTTCTTCGCCGGGCTCCTCATCGAGCATGATGTCCTGCTCGAGTACGTACCACCCGTCGTAGCCGGCCCCATCCAGTATCTCGAGCACGCGCCTGACGTTCACGTCACCTTCGCCCAAGGGTCTGTAGAGCCCGTCCCTGACGGCCTGCTCGTAATCCACGGCGCCAGAGACGACCCGCCCGGCGAGGCCGCGGTCGACGTCCTTCAGATGCACGTGACGGATCCTCCCCGCCGCCGACTCCGCCAGCCCGACGGGATCCCCGCCCCCCACCATCGAGTGTCCCGTGTCG
>CADDZK010000426.1 GCA_902812425.1 Actinomycetota bacterium | reverse complement strand
GTCGTTCTTGAGCATGTAGAGTCGCTACAGTATCCGCACGATGGCTTTTTCAGAGGAGGGTTGCTCTCGCTCTCAAGGTTGGGTGTGCCGAAATCTTGGTGAGCGCTGCGGGTAAAAAGGTCTTCATCATCTCGAACGACATCGTCCCAAGCCTGGGCATGCCCGTGGCCGCGCCGGGTTTGCGGGCATTCGGGCTTGCAGAAGGTCTGCGTGCTCACGGTTTGACGGTAAAGACGGTGGTCGTCAAAGGATTTGTAGAGCGTCAGTGGATGCGGTTCGGCAGGTCGGTGCCACACCCGACGGCGTCCGACACCGAGATCATCGGTGCTGGAAGCCTGGTCCGCTACTTGGAGACTAACGCGCCTGCCACGGTGATACTCATCAACAGCAATCAGGTGGACAACCTGAGGCCGATCCGAGGTATCAAGTACGTGGTGGACTTCTTCGCACCAAAGATGCTCGAGATGCTATACCATCACAGCGGTGAGTATCCGAAGGAGGAAATGCAAAACCTCAGGCGACGGAAGATTCAAGCGATCAAGCTAGCCGACGCTTTTATCGTCAACGGGGCGAAGAAGGTGCCCTACTTTCTCGCCTGGATGCTCCAGGCAGACCGGGACATTAGGAACTTGCCTCTCGTGGTTGTTAACATGTGCGCCCCCCTATATCTGAATGATCGTCCCAGCGATTCTGACGTTAGTTCCATCAGATTCGCTGTCGCCGGCTATCTCCACTCGTGGAGCACGCTAGGGAGCTGGGTGAAGGTGATGGAGCGCTACCTGGACCGGCCTGAGGTGAGTTTGGATCTCATGGTTCCGTGGCACTGGAGTAGCAGGGAGTACGAGCACAAATCGAGAGACGACCTAGATCGGCTCAAAGCCAATAAATCGGTCACTACGCACGGCCCCATGAGGTTCTCAGACTTTCAGAAGTTCCTCTCTGGGGTAGACGTGGCGATAGACCTCTTCCAGCACAACCTCGAAAGAGAGTACGCGATGGTCACGCGTTCGATCATCGCCCTAGCTTGTGGAGTACCGGTGCTTCATCCTCCGTTCACGGAGGTCTCCCCCCTGATTGCCGAGTACGATGCCGGTTGGCTCGTGGATCCGGAGGATTCGAAGGCGCTGGAGGCTTTGATCAGCAGAATCATCGAAAATCCTCAGATGCTCCGGAAAAAGAAGGAGAACACTCGGGCGCTTGCCTCCGCCGTTGTAGAACCTGAGGCAGCGGTCAAGCCGCTGGTGCGGATTATGGAAAGCTGGTAAGCGTGGCAGGCGACCGGAGGCGAATGTACTTCATGACCCCGACGTTCCGTCCAGTCGGCGGAGTGGTGAAGATCTTCGACTACGTCAACCACGCCCGCTCTTTGGGTTACAGGCCAATTGTCGCCTGTCCAGAGCAGTACAAGCCGGAGCTTCCACTGTTTGGGATCTCACGCTTCTCCGACATCTCGCCTGAGAAAGGTGTTCGCTTTACTTCCCTTGACAGGGTCTCAGTCGGCCCCAACGATTTCGCCTTCCTCTCCTGGCCTACGCACTACGAGATTGTGGAGCCTCGCATGAGCCGGTGGACGCAGCATGAGCAGATCATCTTCATCGTGCAGAACGTCCGCTGGGCCAATCCTACGTTCACCGGGGGCTATGCTCTCCGTCTACTCTCACGTCCGATGGCCCGCATCATGACCAATGATGTGGTGCTTGAGATGGTCCGTCCTTATCTAAACGTCTCCTCGATGACCGAGGTCATCCTGCTTGGTCATGACTCGGGCTTCTTCGCCAAGGAGCGGAAGGGCGGCTTCGGCGATCCGCTAAAGGTTGGCTACACAACGTGGAAGAGCACAGTGGGGGATGAGGTCGCCTCTCTGCTAGCCAAAGACCGAAGCTTCACGTTTCGGGCGATTCGGGACCCTGTAGGCTGGGACGAGCTGCGGGAGCTCTACCACTGGTCTGATATCTTTCTCGCCACCCCTCTCGCCGAAGAGGGGTTCTACATGCCGGGTCTCGAGGCGATGGCCGCAGGAGCGGTCGTGATCTCCTCGGACGCAGGTGGGAACCGGGCGTACTGCCGCTTCGGCGAGAACTGCGTGGAGGTAGGTTTCGATGACGCCGCAGCATACGCCCAAGCATTGCAGAACCTGAAAACCTGCGACCTGGATGAGATAAACAGGTTGCGAAGGGGAGGGTACGAGGCGGTCGGAAGGCACACCCTGGATCATGAGCGGGAGCGGTTCGGCCTGTTCATGCAAAATCTGACTGCTCGCCTCGACAGCATCGGTCCTGGAGTCCGGCCTCTGCTTAAGTCTCATGATAGCCTTTAGCCTCGCTGGGAATCAGGTGGCTGACGGCTCTGGTTTCGAGCCTCTCACGCCGAGCCTCGAAACTGTAAGAAGGTTTTTATCTACAAGATCGAAGGAGGATCGCGGTGTACCCGGATTTCATAGGCATAGGAGCACAGAAATCAGGCACCACCTGGCTACACCGTAACCTGGCCGCCCACCCCCAGCTTTGGCTACCTCGGAAAGAGGTGCATTACTTCGACAGGAAGATAAACGACAACTCCAACGTGCTCTCCCGCCTCTTTGGCAAGGGCTACGAAGACGCCCGGTGGCGGAAACAGACCTGGCACTGGGTCAAACATCATACTTTCCGGAAGCCATCCCTTAAAGAGTTGCGCTGGATCTTCAAGTACTACATGAGACCCTACAACGATGGCTGGTATGGTGAGGTCTTCGA
This sequence comes from Actinomycetota bacterium, assembly GCA_902812425.1. GTDB lineage: Bacteria > Actinomycetota > Rubrobacteria > Rubrobacterales > Rubrobacteraceae > Rubrobacter_D. Next base: position 520 of record CADDZK010000426.1, on the reverse strand, counting down.
GCCCAAGAAGGGCAGGATAGCCGGTGAGGTCACACCAGCCTACTCAATCCTCAGCAAGGAGAAGGTGGCACACGTTCATGATCTCATGCCTGAGGCGAAGCTGATCTTCATGATGCGCAACCCCATCGAACGAGCCTGGTCTCAAGCAGTTATGAGCTTCGACAAGCAGGAGAAGGGATCGGCGGAGGCAGCCACTGAGGAGGAGCTTCTCGAGCGGTTCGGACGCAATAGCTCGAAGCTCCTGACAGACTACCTGCGCACGCTGGAGAACTGGAGCGCGTTCTACCCTGAGGAGCAGATCTTCGTAGGTTTCCTCGAAGACGTGAGTCTCTTTCCCGGCGAATTGCTCAGGAACATCTATGGCTTTCTGGGGGCCGACCCATCCTTTGAGCCACCGTCGCTGAACAAGAAGATTCACTCTCGCTCCTCCGACACCATGCCTACCAGGCTGGCTGCCTACCTGGCGCATGAGTACAGGGAGGAGATTGAGCACCTCGCCGGTCTGTTCGATGGTTATGCC
>CADDZK010000425.1 GCA_902812425.1 Actinomycetota bacterium | reverse complement strand
ACGAGGATTAAAAGTCCCCTGCTCTACCACTGAGCTACTGGCCCAAATCCGATGAGATTTTATCAGTAAGCAAATGGTAAACCAATTCTGTACCTCTAGCTCCCCGCCGACGGGTATCTCGAAACCAAGGTCTTCTCACAGGGACGAACGCTTCGGAGATGCACTGTTGCACCTCAACTCCACGCCCTCTCTTGAAGCGGGCGGGACGCAACCTACAAGATGTTGTGGCCAGGCCATAAAATGGCTGCCCGGGTCTTACGTCTGTGCGGGATCTCATTCAATATGGCGCGCAAATTGAATAGTTGATGTCAGTGCCGATGACGGGCTACAAGGCTCGTTGGAGGGGGGAACGGCGTGACAATAGAGCATGCGAGGTGGACGCTGCTGGCCGCTATTCTGGCGACGGTGGCCGCGATCTTTGTTTCGGCCATCGGTCCGCAGCGGGCGGATGCCAGCGGTAATACGGTAAGGACCTGTGGCGGCGGCACCATCAAATTGAACAGCGCCGAGCAGCGCGTGCTGAAGCTTCACAATCACGCCCGCCACGCGCATGGATTGAAAGCCCTCTGTGTGCAGCCTGACCTGACCAAAGCCGCCCGCGCCCACGCACAGGAGATGCTCGATAAGGATTATGCGTCCCACTACTCCTTCGACGGCGAGTCTGTCGGGGATCGCCTGGCCCGCTTCGGGTACACCTCCGGTGGTTACTCGTACTACCTGTACGGTGAGAACATAGCCTGGGGTTGTCGTTCCTACGGCTCGCCAGACTACATATTCGACTGGTGGATGCACAGCCCGGAGCACAGGTCCAACATCCTCGACAAGAGATACCGCCAGGTAGGGATAGGCGTTCGTAGCGGCACCTTCAAGACCTGCGCGAGTGCGACTACGTACACCGTGGACTTCGGCACCCGTCACAACTAGAGCATCTTCGAGGTGCTCTTTACGAGCCTAGTGCAGGAAGTGGCGCCTTCCGGTAAAGACCATCGCCAGGCCATGACGGTTCGCCGCCTCGACTACCTCATCGTCGCGCACGGAGCCCCCCGGTTGTATGACGGCCTCTATGCCCGGCCTCGCCAGGGCCTCTACGCCGTCGGCGAAGGGGAAGAAGGCGTCGCTCGCCGCGACCGAGCCGCCAGCGCGCTCTCCTGCTTTCTTGACCGCGATCTCCGAGGAGTCGACCCTGCTCATCTGTCCCGCTCCCACGCCGACGGTGGCCCCGTCTTTTACGAGGACTATGGCGTTGCTCTTGACCATGCGGGCGACTCGCCAGGCGAAGAGGAGGTCGCCCATCTGGCGCGACGAAGGGCGCGCCTCTGTTACGACCCTGTACTCAGAATCGTCCTCGATGGCGTCTGAGGTCTGGAGCAGGACCCCGCCCGTTAGGTGCTTGGACGAGAGGGCGGAGCGGCCGAGCGGGCCCGCGGAGAGCACCCTCACGTTCGGCTTGGCCGAGAAGATCTCCCTCGCCTCCTCGGTGAAGCCGGGGGCGACCAGGATCTCCGTGAAGACCCTGGAGATCTCGGCGGCGAGCTCTTCATCCACCTCTCCACTCAAAGCCACGATGCCCCCGTACGCGGATTGCGGGTCCGAGGCCAGTGCCTTGTGGTACGCGTCGGCGAGCGATCCGCCGAGCGCCGCGCCGCAGGGATTGGCGTGCTTCACGATAACGGCTGCCGCGGGAGCGTCGAGGTCGGTCAGGTCGGCGAGAAGGGTGCGCGCCGCGTCGAGGTCGTAGAGGTTGTTGAAGGAGATCTCACGCCCCTGCAGCTTCTCTACCCCGCTCAACAGATGCTCCTTACCTTCCTCAGCGTAGTACGCCGCTACCTGGTGCGGGTTCTCCCCGTACCGTAGCTCCGAGGCCCGTTCGTAGTGGATGGTCCGGCGCTCCGGGAAGGTCCCTCCTTGCGCGGATGGGCCACCTGCTTCTACCCGCTCGCCGAGCCAGCCCGAGATCGCCGCGTCGTACGCGGCGGTTCGCCGGAACGCGGCGAGCGCGAGGCGCCGACGCGTCTCCTCGGGGACCTGCCCCTCCGTCTCCAGGTCCGCCAGTATCTCCTCGTAGAACTCGGGGGAAGGGACGACCGTCACGGACTTGAAGTTCTTCGCCGCGGCCCGCAGCATCGCCGGCCCTCCGATATCTATCTGCTCGATCGCCTCTCTCTCGGAGGCGCCGCCGGCGACGGTCTCCTCGAAGGGATATAGGTTGATGCACACGAGATCTATCGGGCCTATATCCTGCTCTACGAGCTGGGTAACGTGGTCGGGGTCTTCGAGGTCGGCGAGGATGCCGCCGTGGATCTTGGGGTGCAGCGTCTTGACCCGCCCGCCGAGTATCTCGGGGGCACCCGTCACCTCGGAGACGGGGACGACCTTCACTCCGGCCTCTGAGAGCACCCTCGCCGTGCCGCCGGTGGAGATGACCTCGAACCCCAGATCGTAGAGCCTGCGCGCGAAATCCGCTACCCCCTGTTTATCCGAGACCGAGACCAGCGCTCTCCGCTTCATACCTCTGCCCTCCCGAGGAAGTAGTCCGCGACCGCCCTGACGAGCAGCCTGTGCTCCACGGGATGCAGCCGTTCCAGCAACGTCTCTTTCGTATCTTCGGCGAAGACCGGCACCCTCTCCTGCACAACTATCGGTCCGGCATCGACCTCCTCGACCATGAAATGCACCGTCACCCCCGTCTCATCGACCCCCGCTTCGAGCGCCCGCTCCACGGCGCGAAGCCCGCGGAACTCGGGCAGAAGCGAGGGATGAACGTTCAACACGGCGGGGAAACGCTCGAGGAAGACCGGCGAGAGAATGCGCATGTATCCGGCCCCCACCACGAGCCCCACGTCGTGGACCGAGATCCTGGCCGCGAGCTCCCTGTCGTAATCGTCCCTGCCGAAGAACCCTGCGGGGTCGACGTGCTCGACGGGCACGCCGGCCCGCCGCGCCCTCTCGAAGGCGAACGCCTCTTTCCTGTCCCCCGCTACCACGGCTACGTTCTCCGGATAGGCGTCGAGCAACGCCTGCAGGTTCGTCCCCGAGCCCGAAGCCAGCACGGCGAAGCGCGAGCCCTCGGGCAGCCGCTCAGACAAACTCGACTCCCCCGCCTGGCTCCGCCACGACGTCCCCGATGCGCCAGGCGTCGCAACCAGCCCCGCGCAATACTTCGAGCCCACGCTCCGCCTCTTCGGGCGGCACGATCGCGCAGAAGCCGACGCCGAGGTTGAAGACCTTTCGCATCTCGCCCTCGGGTACGTCGCCGAGGGAGCGTATGAGCC
>CADDZK010000424.1 GCA_902812425.1 Actinomycetota bacterium | reverse complement strand
ATACAGGATACTCAGGAGGCTGTAGATCGCCGGCAGAGCACCCAGGGCGATCCCACCGGTGTGCCCATAGGAGATCCCCAGGAGGCCATCCACAAACCCCGGCGCCGTCGTAGCCAGCGGCGGCGCGATGAAGGTTTCGGCAAAGACATATGCCGACTGGAGCCACCAACAGACGATCAACAGGAGAAAGCCGGCCAGACCAAGCCAACCAGCCCTTTCCGCTTGCCTGGCGTAGATTCCGGTAATGCCGATCAGGAAGAGGAGGCACATAGCAAACTTCAAGGGGGTGATGATCTCCCATCGAGGGGTGCTGACCGAAGCAACGACGTCGGGCGGGTGGATCGGCTGGATGCCCGCGAAAATGATCCCTGCCACCAGAGCTGCTAAACCGCTCCAACGGATGAGGCTCGACGCTGTAAGCTTCATTCTACTCTCCTCCCTTTAACCACTGTGGTGAACACGGCTGCGTCTCCTTCCTCCCGCCTAGTAGGGAAAGGCAGGTGGTGGTTGGAGAGGTAGCTAGCCCCGGTCTAGAAGAAGGGCAGGTAGCTGTCCTGCGCCTACTACGCGGCGGTCTCTTGGCCACGTAACAACGCCACCATACTCCTCCCGGTGCGACCAGCGCATCCTCCAAATGAGTGATTTTTGCTCTTACTTGGACGTTACTAGACGCTCGCTAGATCCATAGGCGGCTTGCTACTTCTGAGAAAGCGTACAGCTCGACTTTAGCCATTCGCACATGGAAAGGGTAGGGTGCGTTCGACACCGCAATCGGCTAAAAGAGGTGATCGAGATGCGCACCCTACCAGCTATGATGGTACGGGCTTTAGCCCCGTTCGCGCCACTATTCTCAAAGAGCGTCTTCCAACACGTTCAAGTACTCGTGGCAGGAGCGATTCTCGCTCCTGGACAGAGAACCGTAAGCTCCGCCCTGCGTGCAATGGGCTTGGACCAGGAGAAGCGGTTCCACCGTTACTATCGAGTTCTCAACCGCGCTAGCTGGTCGAGTCGGAAGGTGAGTCGGGTACTCTTGGGGTTGGTGGTGGAGGCATTCTTGCCAGAAGGAGATCCGTTAGTTGTGGGCATAGACGAGACGTTGGAGCGGCGCTACGGGAAGAAGATTTCCGCCAAGGGCCTCTACCGCGACCCAGTGCGTTCGAGCTACGAAATCTTTGTGAAGGCCAGCGGGCTGCGGTGGGTGTGCGTGGTGTTGTTGGTGGAGATCCCTTGGACCACGCGAGTTTAGGCCTTGCCCTTCCTTTCTGCTCTGGCTCCTTCCGAGTGTTATGCCGCCGCACGGGGCAAGTGGCACAAGAAGCTGACCGAGTGGGCGTGGCAGCTGCTCTTGCAGGTAAGGCGCTGGTACCCAGAAAGAGAGATCGTGGCCGTGGCGGACAGCACCTACGCCTCTCTCAAGCTGCTCTTTCGTTGCCGAAGCTTGAGCAGACCCGTAACATTCATCACGCGTCTTCGGCTGGATGCCGCGCTCTACGAGCCGGCGCCGCCACGTAAACCGGGCCAGATAGGGAGACCTCGCATAAAGGGCGAGCGGCTGCCCAACCTTTCAGCGGTGGCCAAAGATCCGAGCACCTCTTGGAAGTCCGCCAAGATCGCTAACTGGCATGGCGAAAGGGAGCGTATGGTTGAGATCGCTTCAGCGACGGCCGTTTGGTACTCCACGGGCTTGTTTGCCGTACCCTTGCGCTGGGTGTTGATCCACGATCCGCAAGGAGAGTTCAAAACCCAGGCTCTTCTGTGTACCGACCTTGACGCCGATCCAGAGAAGATCCTCTCCTGGTTTGCACGGCGCTGGCAGATCGAAGCGACGTTTCAAGAGGTGCGCAGGCATCTCGGTTTCGAAACGCAGAGGCAGTGGTCGGAGCTAGCGATACGGCGGACCACACCGGCGCTCTTAGGGCTATTCTCGCTGGTCACTTTGTTAGCGCATCGCCAAATGAGGCAGAGAGCTGGTGCTTTTCGGCAGGTGGCTTGGTACCACAAGACTCACCCGACCTTCTCTGATGCGCTGGCCCTGGTACGCAAAGAGTTGTGGGCGCAGGAGACTTTTTGGGGGTCCTCTGAGCAGATCGATATGGTAAAAGTCCCACGAGTATTTGTGGAACGACTAACCGATGCAGTTTGCTACGCGGCGTGAATGGCTAAAGTTGAGCTTTCTAGGTTCCTCTTTGTCAAGCAACACTGCACGAAGGTTCGTGCAGAGAATCTGCCATGAGACTCTTGAAGACTGCATCGGAGATACGTCTCTTGAGGCACCGCAGCGCCTCCTTGCGGGACTTGCCCTCCGCCAGCTTCTTGCGGTAGTAGGCTCTACCCCGGGCGTCCTACCTGGCCTGGCACACCGCGACCATATGTAGGGTGTTGTTGAGTTGACGATTTCCGGCCAGCGAGCGCCTGTGCCTTACCACCTCCCCAGTCGAAGTCTCCACCGGCGCTGTGCCGGAGTAGGAGGCAAAGTGAGTCTTGGTCGGGAAACGCACCACACTGCCTACTGTCCCGATGATCTTTGCGGCCAGTATGGGACCTATGCCGAAGATCTCTGTGAGGGTGGTGCTGGACGCTTCTACTTCGGCTTCGATGCGCTCGTTTAGATCCGCGATCTTTCGCTCCAGCGTCCGGATGTCGCGCAGGATCTCAGAAGCCAACCGCCGGCGGATGCCAGCCGAGGTACCCTTCGGTCGTATGCTGCGCAGGATGCGGGTAGCTCGGGAGGCCGAGAGTGTCCCCGCTACTCCGCCGGGAACGAGATCCCGCAGGAGTCTGTGCAGGCGGTTGAACGCTCGGGTACGCTCTGCCACCAAGTCTATAAGCGTCTTTCGGAAAGCAGGCACAGAACTTCCGAGCTGGCCTCGGGATCGACCGCTGCCAGCCGCTCGTTACGCCAGGCGGCAAGTGCGGTGGCCAGGGCGACCAGCTCATCGTTCTTGCGGGCGTTGCCGCTCGAGAGTACGCGCACCCGCGCTGAAAGCTTGGACGGCACATCCACTACCGACTCACCGGCCGCTGCCAACCTCTGGGCCAGGTGACGACCGAGGCCACCAGCGTTCTCCACCGCCCAACGACGCTCGCCAAAGCGTTTTGCCCAGCGTTGGAGGGCTCTCAGCCCAGCGCAGTTCTGTGGGAAGCTAGCACACTCGATGAACTCGCCGAGGGCTTCGTCTACCGCCGCGACGGCGACTGACGCCTTATGGGGATCGACTCCGATCAAGACCTTCATGCGCACACGCACCCTCCTTTTCGGCCAACTCTCTGTGTCAT
>CADDZK010000423.1 GCA_902812425.1 Actinomycetota bacterium | reverse complement strand
ACCCCCCGCCGGGCTAGCCGCTCGGGGAGTCCCTCGGGCCCCTGGATGAGGAGGAAGTTCGCCGCGCCCGGAAAAGGCTTGAGACCGTCGAGAGCATCCAGCGCCTCGAAGAGGTCTCTGCTCAGCCGGGCCACCCGGGCCGCCGATGCTTCGGCGAAGCCGCGGTCCCGGACGGCGGCGATCCCCGCCGCTGCGGCGACGGCGTTCACAGGCCACGAAGGCTGGAGCGCCTGGGCGCGCGCTGCGTCGGCGCAGACGAGACAGCCGAGCCGCAGACCCGGTATCGCGAAGAACTTGGTCAGAGACCGCGCGACCCAGAGTCCTTCGTCTACCTGATCCGCGACGCTGATCTCGGGAGCGAAGTCGGCGAAGGCCTCGTCGACCACGAGGACGGCGCCAGCCTCCCTTGCACGGGCCGCCACCTCGATGACCTCTCGCCGCCCGAGCGAATCACCGGTAGGGTTGTTCGGGTTGCACAGGAAAACCACGGAGACCCCTTCGAGGTCTTCGAGGGCGGCAGGGTCCCACCTGAAGCCCGCCTCACGCCTCCTGGCTATGCGGCGAACGAGCTCAAGTCCTGCGGCCCTCGCCGCTGCCGCGTACTCCGAGAAGGTGGGTTCGAGCACCAGTGCTTTTCCGCCCGTCCCTGCTGCCCGAGCAGCGAGGAACAGCGCCTCTGCCCCGCCGTTCGTAGGGACGATCCTCTCTGGGGAGACGCCCAGGTACACAGCGAGGGCACCACGCAAGTCGGTATAGTCGAGGTCGGGGTATCTCCCTGATTTCTCATAGAGGGCGCGTCCTGCGGCCTCCAGGGTCCCGCGGGGCGCACCGAGGGGATTTATGTTCTGGCTGAAGTCGAGCAGCTCCCTGAAGGGGATGTCGAGGGAGCGCGAGACGAGGCCGCCGTGCGCCCCGTGGTGACGGTCGCCAGGATGCCCGGCCCAGCCACTAACCACGGCGAAACACCTCAAGCGCGAGCGCAAGGAAGGCGAGCAGGGCGCAGCAGCGGCGCATGAGCCTCACCGCGCGCCGGACGTCTTCAGGTATCGGGAGACGTCCGGCGCCGAGGACCGGTCCTTCACGCGGTACGCCGCCGTATGAGTTGGCACCGCCCAGCCTCACGCCCAGGGCACCCGCGAACGCGGCCTCGGCCCTGCCCGCGTTGGGGCTCGCGGTGAGAGGGCCGTGGCGGCGGGTGATGCGTAGCGTGGGAAGAGGCCGACCGGAGACGGCGGCTGTGGCGAGGGCCGTACTCCGGGAAGGAGCGAGGTTGGCGAGGTCGTCGAGGCGCGCGGAGGCCCATCCCATCTCCGTATACGGAGGCTGGGGGTGTCCGACCATCGAGTCCAGGGTGTTCACGGCCTTGTACGCCAGGGCGCCCGGCGCGCCGAAGAGGAGACCGTAGAGCATCGGGGCCACGACACCGTCGCTCGTGTTCTCGGCGACCGACTCGACGGCGGCCCGGCAGACCTCGGGTTCAGGCAGGTTCTCCGTGTCCCTTCCGACGAAGCGACCTACGCTGATGCGTGCTTCTTCGAGCCTTCCTTCGCGCAGCTCGCGCTCGACGTTTCCGGCCGCTTCGGCGAGCCCGCGCATCGAGAGCGTGGTCGAGATCAGGGCCGTCCCGAGCATCCACCGCAGCCTGACCGGGGCTACCCCGAGGGCCTTCCGGGTAGAGAAGAAGACGAGCGAGGGCATCGAGAGCGCCAGCACGACGCCGGCGAGGCGCCTGGATCGCGGGCTCTCCAGCTTCAGCGCCACGTGCTCGAAAGCCGAGATCGCACGCCCCATCAACACCGTCGGATGCACGGCTTCGGGGGGCTCACCGAACACGGCGTCCAGGAGCAGCGCCGCCGCGACCTGTCCCCCATACCTCATTCCCTGCGCGGTGTCCCACGGGACTTCTCGTTGTCTGTGGAGCCAGAGCGTCCGCGGAGGACCCCGACCAGCCCACCCGCCGTCCCGAGGAGGACGGCGCGCAGGACAAAGTTCGCGATCGAACGCCCCAGGTCGCGCAGGGCAGGCGGCTCCAGCGTGGACCGTACAGCGCCGACCTTCGCGGGTGGGGGCAGGTCATTCACCCTCTCGGGAGAGGCCCCGCGCTCCTTGCGGGACTGCCGGATCTCCGTGCGCACGCCGTTGACGTAGGAGACGATCTTCGGGGCTGCCTCCGTTGCGTAGTCGTGCGCGCTTCCGGCGAGCACCGTCGCCTGCAGCGCGGTCGTCAGGAACAGAGTGAACCCTACCATGACGGCGACCACCGTCGCCGCCAGGGCGCCGTCGCGCAGAAGGAGGGACCGGTAGGGAACACCGGGGTCGAGGCGCGTCGGACGTACTCTCAGGGCAGCGAGTATGGCCAGGAAGAGGAAGATCGCGAGTGCGAGGCGCGTCCTGTACTGGGCTATTACGGCCAGGACCCAGGATGGCGTGCCTGCAGGGTCGATGAAGAGGAAATACAGATCCGAGGCGAGCGCGACGAGCACGCCCGCGATCCCGTAACGGAAACCTGTCCTGAGCGGTCCCAAACCTCTCCTTGCGTAGTTTTGCGTAAGTAGGAGGATACAGCATCCCCCATGGGAAGCCTTGTGATCCAACCACCAGCTAGGAGATAGGCTCCACCGCGACGGGGCGTCCCTTGAGCAGGAAATACAGCCCCGCGAGCACGACCGCGCCACCGAGCAGGGTCGGAACGCCGGGCCTCTCGGAGAGGATCAGCCAGGCCAGAAGCGCGGAGACGACGGGCTCGGCGAGGATGGTACCCGAGATGATGGAGGCCTCAACGTAGCGCAGCGCCCAGTTGAAGACGGTATGGCCCATGAGTTGCGGCCCCGCCGTGATCGCGGCGAGCCAGAACCACGTCGCCCCCGAATAGCCCCAGAGCTTGACGTCGAGAATGAGGGCGACGGGCAACAGCGTCGCCGCAGCCGCCGAGTACACGACGATAGAGTAAGGGAGCACGCCGACGCCACCTGTACGGGAGGAGCGTCCGATCAGGACGTATACGGCGACCGCCACGGCGCCGATTAGGGCGAGCACGTTCCCGTAGACGGCTGCCGACCCTACCGTACGGTCGGTGGCGATGACCGCCGTGCCCGCTATGGCGACGACGATACCCAGCAAGGAGAGCGGGCTGGTGCGCTCGCCGAATAGAAGATAGGCCAGAACGGCGACGAAGACCGGCTGGGTAGAGACGAGGACGACGCTCGCCGCCACGCTCGTATAGTCGAGGGAGGAGATCCAAAACCCGAAATGTGCCCCGAGCGCCACGCCGGAAGCT
>CADDZK010000422.1 GCA_902812425.1 Actinomycetota bacterium | reverse complement strand
GCTCAGTGCCTTCGCCTATCAGCGTGGGTTGGTCGTAGTGGGCGATGATCTTGTCGCCGTCGCGCTCCTGTCGGCGCTGCAGGCGGATGTTGCCGTCCTCTCTGGGCTCGGCGTCTATGGGCATCCTCCGGCCGTGGGCGGTCTCGACCCAGATCACGCGAGCGTTGCAGGAGTTGCATCGCCTCACGGGGATCCTCACGAGAAGCCCATCTGCCTTCTGGCTGTCTCAAGCCACTCGGGGACCACGCCCACAGAGCCGAAGCGTGCAGCCTCCTCGAGGAGCTCCGTGAGGGTGAGCACCTTCACCGAGACGCCTCGGTTCGTAGAGAGCCTGGAGAAGAGCCAGAGCAGGCACGTGAGCCCCTCTTCGTAGCGCTTGCAGGCAAGCTCCGAGTCGTGGACCCTCTGTTCCAGCTCCTCTATGCGCTCCTGGGAGGAGACGAGGAGATCGGGAAGGCGGGAATGGAGCCAGTCGACCTCGCCCTCGATGTGCTCGGAGTCGGGCCAGGGATACTCGCTCACTCCCCGTCCTCCCCGTAGACATAGCCCCACTCCTCGCCCGTCTCTTCGTCATAGATGAACGAGTCGCCATCCAGCAGAACGCCCATCCACGCTCCGCCCACGCCACAGAGCATGACTGCGGGGACGGGATCACCCAGGACGAACCAGAGGATGGCGGCGGCGAGGAGACTCAGAGCGCCGAGTACCAGAGAGATCATGCCTTCACCTCCGTGACGCGGTAGCCCTTCGAGGCAAGGTAGGACTGCATCGCTCTCTGGCGCGCCTCTTCGGAAGGAAGTTCCTCCTCTAGGGCAGGGTTCAACAGCTCGTGCAGTGAGGACTGCATCGCGGAGGATGCCGCGATCCTCCTCGCCTCTTCCTCCGAGAGGTCGTCGGCCACGACGCGGACCGTGCGCCCCTCTACTCGCTCGACGACGCACCAGCGGGTGAAGACCTGCTCCGGGGTGGCGATCCAGCTTCGCTCGGCCATCAGTGGGCGTCCGGCTGTAATGAGCCGATGAACGGCTCTCGGGGTCGCTTCTCCAGTACCGAATGGAGGATATGAGCCGCGGCCCACGGATCACCGTCCTGGCAGCAAGCGAGCGCCTGCTCACAAGCCTTGCGGTAGTCTTTGCTGTCGATGGCGGTAGCGATACGCTCCAGGACCTCTGTCTGCGCCTCGGTCGCCTCGACGAGCGAGAGCAGGACCTCCGCCTGCGTGTCGCCACTCTCGACGACGGCTGTCTCCAGGTAACTCGGCACGCTCTTCGCCATCAGGCTGCCTCCTGAATCCGGTCGGCCATCAGCTCGACGATCTCCCACAGAGCACCCTCGAAGGAGTAGGCGTGGCTCATCGTCCTGCCGTGCGGCCAGTCATCGGAGACCTCGATGACGTAGGAGATACGCGAGCGGACGGCCGCCTCGTAGCGCTCCTCGACGCGGTAGGACACTCCAGGGGCCGCCTCGACGAAGCGAGCGACGAACTCCGCGGCCACGAGATGCTTGTCTACGGCCGTCTCGTAGCCGCTCCCAAACTTCCAGTGAGGGCACGTGCAAGTGCCGGCTTCGCCAGCTGCGAGGTCCACCGTGTAGACGAGGTCCTCTTGAGAGGCCGAGGGGACCCAGACCTTCCCACACTCGATGAACGTGAAGTCCTCGTGCCTATGGGCGGCGAGAAGAAGCCCCGCAACGGCACGTGAGGGATGCTTCGGGGTGGGGACAAAGCCACTACTCCCCTTCGCCTTCTCCTCGGTGACTTCCCCGATAGGGGTAGCTATACTTTGCTTAACGACCACTCTAGCTCCTTTCCCTGGTCGTTTGCCCCCGCCTAGACCTCGGGGGCTTTTGCGTGTCTTGGAGTACGATACAACACAACGTTGTACGGATCAATAGGTCCTGAAACTTTTTGTTGCGTCGTACCGTAATTTGTTGTAGCGTGGCGAAACCTGTTGTACGGAGAAACGCGAGGTTGTATAGATGTCAGTGATGGCACGGCCGAGAGAGACGCGACCGCAGAACATGACGGAGTTCGGCCGTACTCTGTACAGCCTGATGCTCGATAGGGGTATCGAGTACCGCCAGGACCTCGCCGAGATGCTGACCGAGGGCGGCTACAAGATCAGCCAGCAAACGATCTCAAACTACATGAACGGCAGGCGTGCCGTGGACCCTGACTTCCCCCTGTTCGTCTCCGAGGTGCTCGACCTGGACGACCAGGAGCAGACCCGTCTTGCCAGGGCGTACGCCTTCGGGGCAACGCGCCTTACGCAGGACAATGCGGAGCGGATCAGGGCATTCAGGGAGCAGCTAAAGAAGATGCGTGGGGAGAGCACCGATCGAGCTGACCATTGAAACCTTTGACCTAGGCGAGGGTGAACTCGATTCCGTCTTCTTCGCCGACCTGGCCGCCGGCGCCATACACTGGGATCTCCGTCCCGAGGCTGCCCGCGCCCGAGAGCTGGAGATCCACGGCCTCTATGAGAAGCCGCCCAAGCACGGTGCCAAGTTCTCCTTCGCTGTCAACTCCGTCGAGCAGATCGACGCCGTGACTGTGCGCGCGATACGCAGGGTGGTCGACCGGCTCGCCCCCGAAGACGTCGAGGCCGTCAAGGATGCAAGAAGGATAAGCGGCGACCCTCGGTGGATCGCCGCCTATTGCGATATAGACTTCCAGGAGGTCGTCGCGGTGCTCGCGAACCTCAACGAGCAGGAGCGGGGCTACTCCGGTTTGTAGACCAGCGTCTCTGCCCACGCGTCGAGATCGTTGGGGAGGATCTTGAAGTTGCGCTCACCCTGACGCAGTGCCCGAAGAGCGCCGCTCCTGATCGCCTTGCGTATCGTGTTCTCCGAAAAGCCGGTGTGCTCGGCCGCCTCCCTCGTGGACATCCACTTCCGCTCGGCGCTCCCGGTGATCATTACGTCCAAAATGCCTCCCGTAACCTTGCTGGCGCTCACAACGTGTAGCGTCATGGTACAACAGACCGTTGTTTGTGTCTACGCTACGCATCGTGCGGTTTCCCTTCTGAACAGGCGTCTCGGGAGACCTTCGTGGAGATGGTTGGTGGTGTGGCTTCGCGAAACCTTGCGTGGCAACGAGGTGCGAGAGCGGCCGAAAGTCCGCACTAACAGGGGCAACGTGGGGTATCGGGGGGCAATCGTGCCGGACTCAAAATTCGGTTCCCTTCGGGGAGTGAGGGTTCGAGTCCCTCCTCCGGCACGACGAATGAAACACCCGCAAAAGTAGGGTTTTCTAGTCCGCGTTACGAGGTCACCCGGGGTCTTTGCG
>CADDZK010000421.1 GCA_902812425.1 Actinomycetota bacterium | reverse complement strand
GTCCAGAAGACGGTCGAGGGTCTGGAGGCGAAGAAGGCTCGCTACGTCTCCAAGAACTCCGAGAACTCCTTCTTCCTTGGCTTCGAGGGTGTCGCGGAGGCCGGAGGGCTCTTCGACGTGGACACCCACGTCATGGGCCTCGCGTTCAACTGCGAGAACACGGCCAACGCCGAGTGGGTGTGGCGGGAGACGGGTGCTGATGCCCTGATCCGCCCGAACCTCACCCTGGAGTGCCTCTCGACCCCGATCAGCGATCAGATGCTCGAAGGCTCCGGCGTGAGCCGCAACATCGTCGACCCGGCGAGGAAGTTCATCTACGTCGAGAAGGCGGTGGCCTAAGAGCCCACGCAACTCAACGGTGAGTCGTTAGAGGCGGGACTCTCTTTTGGGGTCCCGCCTCCTTTTAAGTAGAGGAGAGTGAAGGAAGTTTATGGAGCATATCATCCCGACCTTCGAGTTCGGCGGTCACACCATAGACGTGGTGGTCAAGGAGATCGACCAGATGGTCGAGTACAACCTGGAGAACGTCTCGCGTACGCCCGGCACGATGAAGGTCGTCGTCCTGAGGAACGGTCTGAAGTCGCTGCGCGTGGACGGTAAGAACCGACCCCTCTACCACCGCGATTCCGACGGGGACCAGGTCTTCGAGCTGCCTAACATTCGCGACAGGGAGAGTAGGCAGGGCCTCAACGAGAAGCTCCTTACTCTCGTCGTCGAGAAGAACGACTTCCTGGGCTACGACGATCGCTTCGAGGCGGTTTTCAACCAGTATCTCCCTAAGGACGATCTGAGTGAGGAAGAGGAGGACGGGCCAGCGGGCGAAGCCGCGGCGGACCCTACGGAGTAAAGGGCCTGATCTATCGCTACGTCTTCATAGGGCGCCAATACTCCCCGGCTCTTGCGCAGCTGCCGCATGACGCGACTGCAGACGAGCGTAGGACGGCCTTGGGGAAACTCAAGGCCGCCAGGGAGAAGGCTCTAAAGAGGCTCTTCGAGGAGCTGAAGCCCTCCAAGCGTGATCTCGCGCGCCTGGATAAGGCGATCGCCGCCCACGCAGAGTGGAAGGACTTCGGTCTGCCCGAGCGTGGCGGTAGCAGGAACCAGCCGGCCATCTGGCACCACATGATCCGCATAGTCGAGGCCGCGATCCGCGATGCCAACGCCGAGAGCAGTCTATAATGGGCCTCGTGAGCGGCATTCCGAGTGAGATACCGCGTTTCCCGTTGCGCGATACCGCGCGCTTGCGGGTGGATTTTACGACAGACCACCCCGTGGGCCGGGTCGAAGCGTGGTTTGATCTGGAATCAGGGGAGGTGGGTAGCCTCGTCTTCGTGGAGCACCGCGAAGTCCGCACTGAAGGAGCTGTGGACTCGGTCGAGCTCACAAGCTACATCTCCGAGAACGTGCCACTCGGCACCTACCTGCTCAGGTCGATAAAGGCTGTGTACCTGGGTGGCCACCGGGATGGGCAAGAGGTCTTCATGAGGGACCTACCAGCCCTGCGTTTCGTGGTGACCGATCGCTCTGGGAACGTGCCGGAAGAGGACGCAGAAGAAGGCAACGGTCCGCGCGTGAGGTCTGTAGCATGGACGTAGGCGGTCCCCTACTAACAGTGGAGAGCTCGAACCTGTGGTCTAACCGAAAGGTGCGCCTGGCCGTCTTCGAGGACCGCGTCGAGCTCACTACACGGAACCTCATCGGGAACACGACAGAGAGCGTGCGCTACGAGCAGATGGCCGGATTGCGCGTTGACGACGATGTCTTCTACGCCGATCTCGTCATCGAGACTCGAGGTGGAGGGAGGCTCCTGGCCAGGGGCCTCAGGAAGAAGCAGGCTAGAGAAGCCGAGGAGCTTATCAGGAGGTGCTCTTCAGGCGAGCGAAGCTGGCCTGACGTAGTGAGTACCTAGAAGACAACCTCAAACACTGCTACCCGCGACCCCCGCTTCGGCGGGGGTTTTTCTTTGCCATCACATCTTGATTTCCGGAAACCAAGATTGTGTGAAAGGAGGTGAGAACTTTTGGCAGCCCGCGACATCTCCATCACCGCAGCCCTCGACGCCGTCAACCACTCGACGGCCGCAATATCGGAGATGTCGGCCGAGCTGAAGGGCCTTGGCGCCGAGCTCGATCGCCTAGACGGGCGCAGGGTCACCATCCATGGAGACTTTGACGGCGGAGACATTACCCGTGGTGTGGCCAAGGCGAGGGCGGAAGTAGAGGACCTCGCACGCCTCAACCCCACGGTAACCGGGGACTTCGATGGCGGGCGGATCACGAGCGGGGTTGCGAAGGCTACCTCTGAGGTCTCAGCGCTCGCGCGTCTGAGGCCAACGGTCACAGCGGACTTCGACGCGGGTGCCGTAGACCGCGGGGTGGCAAAGGTAACGGCCGAGGCGGTCGCTCTCGGCAGGCTCAAGCCGACGGTCAGTGCGGACTTCGACGGTGGGAAGGCGACCGCGGAGATGCTCGCCTTTACCGGGGCTACGGCCGGCGCCACAGGGGCGACAGACGCCTTCCGGGGCTCGATGCTCTCGCTCACCTCTCCAGCGGTCCTCGGGGCCCTGGGCCTCCTTCTGGCTGGTGCCGCCGCTTCTGCAGGTCCGCTCGCAGCTGGGCTCACGACCGTAGGCGTCGCCGGCGTCTCAGCGGCCTCAGGCGTAGGGCTACTTGTTGGGGCGATCGCGCCTTCGGTCATCGAGATCCGCAAGTACATCGAGGCCCAGAAGCAGCAGGAGACGGCGACCAACGCCGTAGAGAGCGCCACCAAGAGCTACGAGAGCGCTCAAGCATCTCTCGCGGACGCCCAGCGAGGTGTAACCGACGCCGAGAGACGGGTGGCCGACGCCAGGCGCCAGAGCGCCGAGCAGGTAGCGCAGGCCGAGGCGACCTACGAGGACGCCTTAAGAGGCGTCGCAGATGCCGAGAGGCAGGTCAAGGAGGCAGAGAGGGGCGTCCACGACGCCCAGGCTCAGAAGGCCCAGCAGGTCGCGGCCGCCGAGGCGGCTTACGAAGATGCTCTGAGGGGTGTGGCAGACGCCCAGAGGCAGGTTGCAGAGGCCGAGCGGGGTGTGGCGGATGCCCGCCGCTCCTCGGCAGAGCAGATCGCCCAGGCCGAATCGTCTCTCGACGACGCGCGCCAGAACCTTCTCGACTCCACGGAGTCTCTCGCAGCCGCACAGAGGGACCTCAACAGTGCAGAGCGCGACGAGCCCTTAAACCAGAAAGAGGCCACCCTCGATCTCGCAGATGCGAGGGACGCTGCTTCGGATGCGACCAGGGCCTACAACGAGGC
>CADDZK010000420.1 GCA_902812425.1 Actinomycetota bacterium | reverse complement strand
CTCGCAGAAGCTGCATGAGGTTGGGCAGGGCGTGAGCCCCCAGATGATTTCGCGTTACAGGCGGGACCAAACCAACGTGCCGCTATGGTTCGTGGCCGACACCATCGAGGCACTAGAGTTAGACGAAGCCGAGACAGACAAGTTCGTGGATCTGTGGCTAGATACGCTTCCGGAAAACCAGCACAAGATGATGGAGCGCCTCTGGAAGAAGAAACGCCCCGAGCAGAGAGATATCAGAGACCTGCAAGATTATGAGCGCCAACGGGAGAACGGCGGGGAGACGGGTGGCGGTGAATCGCCTAGAAATTGACGAATTCTTATTCTCAAATCCCGAACTCGAAGCTGCCTATACTGAACATCCGTGGCCTGCAGGTATGGCAATTAAGAAAGGCTTGCGCCACTCTTCGCACCGCGCCCGCGAAGTCGAAGCTCACGGCCACTACAGACGACCTCCTCTGACTGGCCGCAAGTTTTGTTATGCTTGCAAGTCCCTAGAAGAAGTGGACCTCGTCTCCGTCAATGCGATACGCCGGGCCGTGGACGAGATGGAACCGGCGTGGGTCGAGGCCGTTAGGGATGCCGCTCGCATGTTCAACCAGCCAGACCTCATAGCCGGGTGGTGCGAGCTGGACCTGCAGGTCGTGGTGGCGATCCTGATGAACCTGGAGGCACGGGGAGAGCTGCCGGAAGGCTAGGGCATGGAATACTCGGAAATAGGTTTCTGGTCTGAGGCGAAGCTCGACATCGTTCTCAAGTACGCAAAAGCGTACTCCACGATACTGAGTAAGAGGAAGGCACTTACTCACATCTATATCGACGCGTTTGCCGGCCCAGGTCTGCATCGTGCCAAGATCTCTGGGCGCCCGATCGCGGGCTCGCCGATGAACGCCCTGACGGTCGAGCCACCGTTTGCCGAGTACCACTTCATCGACCTCGACAACAAGAGGGTGCAGGCCCTCGAGGATCTCGCGGGCACTCACCCCGACGTGCGGGTCTACCATGGTGA
Organism: Actinomycetota bacterium; assembly: GCA_902812425.1. GTDB lineage: Bacteria > Actinomycetota > Rubrobacteria > Rubrobacterales > Rubrobacteraceae > Rubrobacter_D. The sequence continues at coordinate 2,290 of CADDZK010000420.1, read as the reverse complement.
CTGCAACGAGATTCTGATCAAAGACCTGTTTCCGCGCCTCGCTTACAAGAGCTTCAGACGGGCCCTTTGCCTGCTCGATCCCTACGGCCTGCACCTAAACTGGGAGGTCATCAAGACCGCCGGCGACCTCGGCACGATTGACATCTTCCTCAATTTCCCGATCCACGACATCAACCGGACCGTCCTCGTTAGGGATCCGAGCAAAATGGACCCGCGTCAGGTCAAGAGGCTGAACGCTTTTTGGGGCGACAACTCTTGGCGGGAGGCCGCCTACGCGACGGACGCCAACTTGTTCGGCTACGAGGAGAAGGTCTGCACCAACGACGAACTCGCCGCGGCGTTTCGGCGACGCCTCGTCGAGGTCGCCGGTTTCGCCCACGTGCCCGAACCGGTCTACATGCGCAACTCCAAGAGGGCTGGCCTCTACTACCTCTTCTTCGCGTCGCAAAAGCCCGTCGCCGAGCACATCGTGCGGGACATATTCCAAAGCTACGCGCCCGCGTCGGAACGGGGCCAGTTGTTTTAGGCGCTGTGCGTCAGCGAGTACGTGCGCGCGCGGCGGGATTCCCAGGCTCCCGGCATCTCGTCGTAGGTACGGCCGTCCAGCTCCCGTCCGCCGGACTTCGGTTTGGCCCCGCCCCATTGCTTGAAGAAAAACGCGGCACCGGCCTCCTCTGTCCTGTCACGGATGTCCCTGACCCAAGACGCCTCGATGGACCGGTGCCCATGGCCCGATTCCCCACCGACGATAACCCAGTGGATGCCGTCGAGGTCGAGGTCCAGGGGACCAATTAGCGGCTCGCAGGAAAGAAACCGGACGGCCGCCGGGACACCCCGAAGGTGGTCGACTCGATGGCGCACTCGGTTGTCCTCTACGCTCGTGCCCAGCCAGACGTTGCGTAGCGGCCAGGGCACGCCGTTCCTGCGCCATTGCGCCAACTCGGCGCCCCCGACGTCTCGCAATTCGGGGCCGTCGAGGATCACGTCGAGGGTCATGTACGCCCCGATCCGCGCAGCCCTGTCTGGGGCGGCTGCGTACTCCGCCATGCGCTCCGGTCTCTTGGTGAGGACTTGGAAAGTGTGCCGGCGAGCGAGCGCCATGACGGCAAAGACCTTGTCGACAAAGTCGTCCGGGATCTGCTCGTGGAAGAGATCGGACATGGAATTGACGAATACCCGCCTCGGCTTCTTCCACCGCAGCGGCTCCGCGAGTCTGTCAGCGTGCGTCATCACATTTCTGGGCGCGTTCGGTTTTGTCCAGGGAAGATCCGTGTAGCCCTTCTGGCCCATCGCGGCCAGGCGCGGGGCGAGCGCTGCAGCGTAGCAGTTGCGGCAGCCCTCCGAGACCTTGGAGCAGCCGGTCACCGGATTCCAGGTCGCGTCGGTCCACTCTATGGCGGTGTTGGTGCTGGACACACTAACCTCCCCAGGCGAAGTCTACAGGTGCATTGTAAGGTAACAATAGGCAGTGTTCTCACCCCTCCTGGTGGTCGAGCATCCACCTGTCTAGGACGTCTATGTTGTAGCGGTAGGTTCTCTTGGTGCCGGGGACGAGTGTGCGAGGCACACCGCCTCGGTTGGCAAGTCGGGTAAATCGAGGGTAATTGATGCCCAGGTACTCCGCTGCTTCTCTTGCTGTAAGCCAGATCCGCTGCTTCGTCTCCAAGAGCATCCCCTTTGCGTAGTTTCATTTCACGTTATTTTATCATAGTTTTGAAACTACAATGTTCATTTTGTGTTACACTCCCCCTCATGCAACCGGATCTCCAGACAACTCCCCTCGTTGATTCCGGCGGCCCGGCTGCCCGCGAGGTTATGAACGCTGAAGAGGCCGCAGACTTTCTCCGTATCCCTTACGACAACTTTCGCAAGCTCGCCCCCACGCTTCCACGTCACGCCGTTACGGAGAGGCGCTACGTCTACGTGAGGAGCGAGTTACTGGAGTGGCTGCTAAGGCGATGAGGGCTTCGCTTGATACCAGTGTGATGCCAGTTGGGGAGCACTTAGGCTCACAGAGTGTCACATTAGGCGGGTTTTAGGGCGAGTTTTCACCTTAGATATGCCCTTTATTCACAGTAAATCACAGCATGCCGCACAATGGTGCTGACATCTGTACTATCCTCATTCGTTACTCCCTTCGTCTGAGAACCGGCCCATTGTAGCCTCGTGACCCGCCACCTCCAGGAACGCCCTCGCCTCCCGAAGCTGCTCCTCGACCGAGCCGGGTGAGGTGGAGCCCGCTGAGCGTTTGTTGTGTACGCTACCTTGCGGTGTGAGCAACCCGTCCGGC
>CADDZK010000419.1 GCA_902812425.1 Actinomycetota bacterium | reverse complement strand
AGACTGCTGCGCGGTGTATACGAGGGACCGGCGAGCCACGGCATCCTGCGGGTGGCGGCGAGCATCAGGGGCGTACACGCCGTGTTCAGGGCGCTGCCCGGCGAGGCGTATTTTCCGACGCTCTACGGGACCCGCGAGCGTACGGGAGAGATGGCGCCCGTCACGCTGAGCCCGCTGCGCGAGGACCCCGAAGACTCGATGGCGCCGGGGAACCTCGCCCGCGACCTCTCGGCCGTCGTCCGGCGTCACCCGAAGACGGAGACCGTTCTCCTGGCCCGCTCCGAGGCCTCGCTTCTCGCGGGGGAGACCGTCCCCCTCACCTCGCTCCCCGAGATAGAAGTAAGGACCCCTGCGCTGGTGACGTTCTCCTGGGAGGGGCCAGGCATGAGGGAGACCGAGGCCGCGGAGCTCGCGCTGGAGGATTTGATCCGCTCGCGCATGCATGAGAGGCCCGAGAGGAGCCCCTACCCCACGGTCAACCTCTTCGGGCCGCCGATCTTCGGGCCTGGCGCAACGGCCGAGTACACGGAGGCCGAACGTCTCCTCGACCTGATCGGGGTCGAGGTAAACGCCAGGGTGCCGCTGGGAGCTGATACGACAGAGCTGGGCCGTCTGCCGCGCGCGTGGGCCAACGTCCTGCTCTACAGGGAGGTCGGAGAGTCGGCGACGCTCTACTTGCAGGACGAGTTCGGGATACCGCGGGTGACGACCCCGATGATCGGCGCCGCGGGGACCGGCGCCGCCCTGCGGGCCGTAGGCGAGCTGTGCCAGCTCGACCCCAGGTCCGTGCAGCGTGCGATCTGGGCCGAGCTGGCCCGTACGGCGAAGCTCCCGTGGTACGCGCGCCTCGAGCCGCCGGAGACCTTCAGGGACCGCAGGGTGGCCATCTTCGGGGACTTCACCTACCCTCTGGGCCTCGGCTACTCTCTGGCCCGCGAGGTCGGCCTGGAGGTCACAGCCTGCGGGACGTATCTCACACACCTGGAGAGGGATTTCCTCTTCCACGCCCACACCTTCACGGAAGGAGCCTTCGTCGAGGACGATCCCGAGGAGGTCGCAGCCCGCATCGAGGCCGCGGAGCCCGACCTCGTCGTCGGGACGCATCTCGAGGAGGGCGTGGCCGACTCGCTCGGGGTACCCTTCCTCCCCCTCTGTCCTCCCGCCGCAGAGCGGCCCTTCGTCGAGCGACCGCTCATGGGCTACGCGGGCTCAAGCGTCCTCGCCGACGCGCTCGACGAGGTCCTGCGGGAGAGGAAGACACCATCCGTGGGAGAGGCCAGCATGCAATGGACCGACGGGGCGCTGCAGGAGGTGGCCGAGGTGCCGCCGTTCCTGCGAGGAAGGGCCCGCAGGCTCGCAGAAGAGCGCGCCCGCAGGCAGGGCTCGGGCGAGGTGACACGCGAGATCTTCCTGGAGTCCCGACACTAATTTTGGATTACTAACAGTTAGTCCCTCCCCAAAAACCCCACTGACCTCCAGGATAGTGTCTGGCCGGATGGTTACGGTGAGCTGCAACATCTTGTAAAGACGGTGACGCTCTTCTGGAGTGAGGCTGTCGAGGGCTTCCGGCGCGATAGCAGCGTAGTGTTGTAGCAGAACATCTCTATCTTGCTCCAGGGCTTCTATCGCCTCCCGCCGGTGCCGTGAGGTCGCCAGTTCACGCTCCGCAGTGCTACGAGTCTCCTCCAGTTCAGCCAGCGCTTCGTCGAGTTCTCGGTCGGTTATGATGCCTCTCGCAGCCAGCTTCAAGTAGCCGCGCCGCTCGCTGTCTACTTCGGCTAGCTTGTCAAGCCACGCTTTCACCTCGCGCTCAGGATCCCCAAGAGCACTGCGACTCTGCAGCTCGATCATCCGCTCCAAATCTTCTCGGAGTTGCTCCGGGTCGCGCATGAGCTCGGCCACGAACTCCCAAACGCTCCGCTCAACCTCTTCTGCACGGTGGTTGGTGCGCACGCGGTCAGGAGAGCATCCGTCCTTGCCGAAGCGGAGTCGGCGGGCGCACTTATAGTAAGCGTAGATCCGTCCGTCGCGCGGGACGGCGTACTGGGTCATGCGTGTGCCGCACGCCCCGCAGCGCACGGCTCCTCCGGGGAGCTGCCAGAAGCGCCGACCGGCGTTGCTTGGTGCCTTATTGTTCCGGATCATCTGCCTCGCAGGTTCCACAACCTCACGCGGCGCACCGGCGTCCGGTACGGGGATAGCCACCCACTGCTCGCGTGGGTTCTTGCGAACGTAGTGGCGCGTCCTATACTCGCGGCCGTCTGGACCGGGGACAGGCACTTTCTTGCGCGTGGTACGCGTGCGGTTGTACCAGAAGACACCATAGCTCTCGACCTCGTCTAGCCTCGCTGCCACGTCCGGTGCAACCATTGCCTCAATCTCGGAGAAAGAGTGCGGACGATACACATCGTCCAATATCAGGTTACGCAAGAAGGACGGCGCCCAGTACTTGCCCCCTCTGCGACCGTTCATCGGTGGCGGTACGCCTTCCAGTTCGAGCGTGCGCTTGACACTGTTCAGAGTCTCTCCTGCACTCACGCGCAAGAAGATGCGCCGTACGATCCTCACAGTAGGGAAGCCGCACACCGTCATATAAAATACGTAGATAAGGGGCCGTCGTTCTCCCCATCCTCCCCGGCGGTCCTTTACTTATGGACTGGGTCTAATGCAGCGCAGTGAGGGTCCGGAATCGGTAGGGGGTGCAATACAATCCTCTCTCAAGGATCGCCGACTACCGCCTCTTTCACACGCTTTTGTCGGCGGTCCCCTTCTAGGACCGCCACACCTCCCCAGCGGTCCTTCTCTATGCGTGCGCCACTTATTCACAGCCTATCCACAACATGTATGTGTAAATCTCTACCGAAGGTCTATACGCAGTGGTTGGTTAAGGCCGGTACAAGGTCAGGTATAGGTACAGAGGTGACGCTGGTACAGGGGTCTGCTAGGGTGCGCAGCCGAGAGCTCGCTCCTGGGATAGGAGGGGGGATGTAAAGCCCAGGGCCAGGGTTTCATGGGACCGCCGTCTAGCTACCCTCCGGCGGTCCGTGCGTATGCAGCGCGGCGCATGCCTATCCAGCACCACAACATGTAGACTCGCCCCACGTAGCGTGGAGGGCCTTAGAACGGCTTAGAGCGCCCCTCTGGATTCTATCTATGCAGAAACCTGCAAACGAACTTCGGAGAATCCTCCTTCCGAAACTGTTTGGAAAAGCGAGTGGGGTAGGTCGATGGCCTACGCTCCTGAGCATGAAAAGGAGCTATCCAACCGATCTCACCGACGCCGAATGGAAAGCCCTC
>CADDZK010000418.1 GCA_902812425.1 Actinomycetota bacterium | reverse complement strand
CGATAACCGACGCCCTCCTTGGCGCCTCCGGCCTCGAAGACATAGGCCACTACTTCCCTGACACGGACGAGCGCTACAGGGACGCAGACTCCATCGAGTTGCTGCGCGAGGTCCGCGGGCTCGTCGGGGAGTCGTGGGAAGTAGCGAACGTGGACTCGGTCGTCATCTGCGAGCGCCCCAAGATCCGGGACCACAGGGACCCGATGCGGAAGAACCTCTCAGCGGCCCTCGGGGTGGACGTTTCGTGCGTGACAGTACGCGGGACCACGACCGAACGCCTCGGGTTCACCGGTCGCGGCGAGGGCATAGCCGCGCAGGCGGTGTGCCTGCTGGAACGGCGTTGAGCAGGGTCCGCTTCGCCCCGAGTCCTACGGGTCTCCTCCACCTCGGCGCTGCCCGCACCGCGCTATTCAATTACCTCTTCGCCAGGCACTACGGCGGCACCATCGTGCTGAGGATCGAGGACACGGACAGGGAGCGGAGCAGACCCGAGCTCGAGCGGGCACAGATCGAAGACCTCGAATGGCTCGGGCTGTCTTTCGACGAAGGACCTTATCGCCAGAGCGAGCGCGGGGAGGTCTACGGAGGAGCCGTCGAACGACTCGCTGGGGCCGGCCTGACCTACGAGAGCACCGACGAGTCGGGGCGGCGCGCGCTGTACTTCCGTCCACCGGATCGTAGCGGAGGCTTCAGAGATGAGCTACGAGGAGAGGTGACGTTCTCAGGGGTCAAGGACTTCGTTATCCTGAAGTCCGACGGCACTCCTTCGTACAACTTCGCCGTGGTCGCCGACGACGTAGCGATGGGGATAACGCATGTGATCCGGGGCGAAGAGCACCTCTCCAATACGGCCCGCCAGGTGCTCCTGTACGGGGCGCTCGGCGAGCCGGAGCCGAACTTCATCCACCTCGGCGTCATCCTCGGTCCCGATGGCAGGAAGCTATCGAAGCGTCACGGTGCCGCGAGCATCGCGGATTACCGCGAGGAAGGATACCTGCCCGAGGCGCTGGTGAACTACCTGGCGCTGCTCGGCTGGAACCATCCTGAAGGGAAGGAGGAGTTCGCAGGTCTCGATGAGATCACACGTGATTGGGACCCTTCACGCCTTGGTGCGAGCCCTGCGACCTTCGACGCAGACCGGCTGCTCTTCTTCAACGCCCGCCACATCCGGCGTCTGCCCGCCGCGGAGCTTCGCCTGCGCCTCGAACCCTTCCTCAAAGAGCCGCAGGGGCGGGAGCTCGTGGCGGTCGAGGCCATCAGGGAGGAGCTGAGGGTTCTCTCCGAGGCGCCTCGCCTGCTGCGCGGGATCACCGACCCCGTAGATCCGTCTACCTTCGTAGACGAGCTGCCCGATTCCAGCGAAGAGGTCTTCGCGCACGTCGCCGCCGAGCTCGAAGGCCGCGAGTTCGATGGCGTAGACGAGGCGCGGAGTTTCGTCGCCGAACTGCGCGCCTGGGCGAAGGAGCGCATGATAAAGACCCGAGACCTTCTCCACCCTCTGCGGCTCGCGCTCACGGGCAGGAACAGGGGACCCGAGATGGCCTACCTCTTCGCGGTGCTGGGACCGCAGGAAGCCAAGGCTCGCATAAAGCGAGCGAGAGAGGCTAGACTAGGGGCATGAGCTTGCAAGTACGGGACAGCCTGAGCGCAGGGATGGTCGAGGTCGGGGAGAGTGGCAGGCTCGGCCTCTACGTCTGCGGCCCCACCGTCTACGACCACATCCACATAGGTAACGCGCGGGCGCCCCTGTTCTGGGACGTCGTGGTCAGGTACTTGAGGAGCCGCGGCTACGACGTCACGTTCGTCCAGAACATAACCGACATAGAGGACAAGATCATAGGCAAGGCCAACCAGGAAGGAGTCTCGTGGCAGGAGATCGTACGCCGTTACACCGACTCCTTCCACGAGCGGCTGCAGATGCTCGGCATAGGACTGCCCGACGTCGAGCCGCGGGCCACCGAGCACATCCCGGAGATGATCTCGCTCATCGAGGAGCTGATAGAGAAGGGTCACGCGTACGCCGCCGGTAACGGCGACGTCTACTACGCCGTCGAGAGCTTCCCTGACTACGGCTCTTTAAGCCACCAGCGTCCAGAGGAGATGCGCGAGACGGAGAAGGGCCAGACGGGCTACAAGAGGAGCCCGCTGGACTTCGCACTGTGGAAGGCCTCCAAGCCCGGCGAGCCCTCCTGGGAGAGCCCGTGGGGAGAGGGACGCCCTGGGTGGCACATCGAGTGCTCGGCGATGGTGAGCAAGCACCTGCCCGATGGGGCCGACATCCACGGCGGGGGCACGGACATACGCTTCCCGCACCACGAGAACGAACTGGCGCAGAGCAAAGCGGCGCATCCTGAGCGCCCTTTCGTCCGCGCGTGGGCGCACCACGGGATGGTCACGGTCGGAGGGTCAGACAAGATGGCCAAGTCCGTCGGGAACGTCCTCGACGTGAAGAGGGCGGTGGACCTTCACGGACGGAACGCCGTGCGGATGTGGCTCTTGCAGAGCCACTACTCGCAGCCCATAGAGTACTCGGAGGAGATCCTAGAGGAGAAGCGCCGCTCCTACGAACGTCTCGTGCGTCTGTACCGTCAGATCTCCGGTTCGCAGAGTTCTTCCGGGCTCTCTGACGCTTGGTCTGCCGAACTGCGCGAGAGCTTCGACGCTGCGATGGCCGACGATCTCAACACTCCCGAAGCCATAGCCGCCGTCTTCGAGGTCGCCGGAAGGGCTGGACAGGAGATCTCGACGCACCCCAGAGCCGCTGGCCAGTTCGTCTCGCTTGCGGAGGCCATCGAGGAGGTCATGACCATCTTCGGCTTCGACCTCGTGCAGGAGCTGGCCGCGGAGGTAGGAGGTGTACGCATCCGCTACTCAGAGGAGCCGGGCGGAGACGTCTTGGGCCGCGTGGCCGCCAGGGAGAACGCGCGCCGAGAGAAGGATTGGGCTACCGCCGACAGGCTGCGCGACGAGATCCACGCCGATGGATGGGCCGTGGAGGATACGTCCGAAGGTCCAATCCTCAGCCGCCGGTAATTGAAGCAGGAGATCATCTACGGTGTCAGGCCCGTGGTCGAGGTGCTCGGGAGCGGGCGAAGAAGGGTCTTCGAGGTCCTCGACGCCGTTGGGGACGAGGAGGTTCGGAGGACCGCAGGCGCGCGCGGCGTAGCCGTGAAGAAGGTCTCGCGGCAGCGGGCAGATGAGCTGGCGCGGGGCGGGGTTCACCAGGGCGTCGTCGCGCGCGTCGAGCCGTATCCTTATTCCGGGCTGGAAGAGATCCTCTCCGTCCCCGAGCCGCTTGTTC
>CADDZK010000417.1 GCA_902812425.1 Actinomycetota bacterium | reverse complement strand
TAAGGAGTACTTAGTTGCTACTTATTAGGTGCGACCGGGGTTCGTCCGGCGGGGCAACACACTACAGATCGCTAAGGCGTGATGCGATCTGCTCGCGGGAGTGGAGGTTTAGCTTCTTGAGGATCCTTGTTAGGTGATGATGAACCGTGTGCTCTGAGAGCACAAGCTCAGAGGCGATCTGACGGTTGGTGAGTCCGCGCGCGACGTGGAATGCAACCTCTCGTTCCCGGCGGGTGAGTGCGTACGCTCCTTCATCGACGGGTGGTTGGTGCTCGGGCTCAGTGACGGAAGTAAAGCGTTGCCACCCTCCCCCTTCCTCTGCGAGGGCGTAGTCTATGGCCCGCTCGGTGGACATCGCCCTCCCCTGCGCCCACGCTTCCTCAAACACCTCTTCACCAAGCCCCGCTCGCGCGGCGGCCACGTCACGCTCGTGGTCGGCGCGGTACAGAGCCCTCACCGCGGAGCCGATTGCTTCGTATAAGGTCTCCTCAGCCCCCCAGAGTCGCACCGCGCGCCGGTACTCGCCTCGCGCGCACGCGGCCGCCGCGAGCTCTTCGAGGCACAGCGAGATCATCCACATCTCCCCGAGTTCGCGCAGCGAAGCCAGGCTTTCCTTGTATAGTCGTTCTGCCCGGGCATGATCGCCTTGGCGCGAAGCCACGACCCCCAAGTGCCTGAGGGGTATAGAGCGGTACCACTTGTCCCCGAGTTCCCGGAGTATCGTCACGCTCTCCTCGAAAAGACTCACAGCCAGATCGTAGTCGTCCTGGGCCTCGACTACGATCCCCATATTGGCAAGAGCGATGCCAAGGCCCCACCTATCCGCGTCCTCCTCCTGGAAAAGACTTACACCCTCTTCGGCAAGGACGCGCGCCGGTTTGAGCTCGCCTTGGTGTGCCATCACAAGCGATAGAAAGCTGAGTGCGTAAGCGAGACCGTGCCGGTCCCCAATCTCCCGATAGATCTCGGCGCTCTCCTCCAGGCGAGCACGCGCAGTAGGGTGGTCGATCTGCGAAAAGGCAAGGAAACCAGCGCCGCAGAGCGCCTTCGCCCGCGCGGCCGCTCCCCCTGATTGGCCGGTCCGTCCAATTGCATCCTCGAGCCAACGGCGCCCTTCGCTCACGTGATCGTGGCGGACCCAGAACCACCAGAGGGCTCCCACCAACCGTAGCTCCGTCTCACTCTCGCCGGTATCCGCCGCCCAGCGAAGCGCCGCCCTTAGGTTGTCGTGTTCCAGCTCCAATCGTTCCAGCCACAGCCTGCTCTCAGCTCCCTTGAGTTCGGACTCCACTTCCTCTGCCAAGGCGAGGAAGAAGTTCGCGTGAGTTCGCCGGATTGACATGATCATTCCCGACTGGTGAAGCTTCTCCCACCCGTATTGCCTGACCGTCTCCAACATGCGATAGCGCGCCTCGCCGACTTGCTCCTGCACCACCACCAGCGACTTATCCACCAACTGCGACAACAGATCCAGGACTCCGTCCTCCTGGATGCTTCCACCGGTGCAGACCGCCTCAGCGGTTTCTAGGCTAAAGCCACCGGCGAACACAGACAGCCGCCGGAACAAGGTCTGCTCCTCCTCCGAGAGTAGGCCGTAGCTCCAATCAATCGTCGCCCGCAAAGTCTTTTGACGAGGCAAACTCGTCCGGCTGCCTGCAGTCAACAGCCCTAAGGACTCGTCCAACCGCCCGGAAATCTGCTCTACCGACAACACCTTGACTCGCGCTGCCGCAAGCTCTATGGCCAGCGGCATTCCGTCCAACCGCCGACATATCTGCGCCACCGACTCTGCATTCCCTGGTCTAAGGGCGAAGGCGGGGTCGCGGTTGTGCGCTCGCTCGACGAAGAGCCGCACCGACTCCGAACTCTCCAACTCTGCTACCGAGAGCCCACGGTGGGCATCCGGTACGGAGAGCGTAGGGACGGGCCACCTGAGCTCGCCCTCGAGGCACAACGCTTCGCGGCTGGTGGCAAGGACGCGCAGGTTCGCACACGCCTCAAGCAGTTCATCCACCAGTGACGCCGCCTCCTCCACCAGGTGCTCACAGTTGTCCACCACCAGGAGCATCTCCTTGGTGCGCAAGGCGTCTATGAGCGTCTCTACGAGAGGCTGGCCGGGACGCTCTGGCACCTCCAGCGCTCCTGCTACCGCCTGAGGAACCAGCGCTCCCTCAGAAAGCGGCGCCAGCTCCACCAGCCATACCCCGTCGGGGTAGGCTTCTACAAGATCACGCGCCACCTCTAGCGCTAGGCGCGTCTTGCCAGAGCCCCCGGCGCCAGTGAGCGTCAAGAGCCGCGCTGCGGCCAGCTCTCGCTTTATCTGGGCCAACTCCCGCTCTCGACCCACGAAGCTGCCCCTCGCGGCGGGCAGGTTGTGCCGACGAGCGCTAGGCGTCTCCTCCGGCGAAGGGCTGGGGAGCCGTGCCGCGCTCGTAGGGAGCTCCCTCGTCGGGAACCTCCCTGCCTCTATCTCTCCTTTAAGGGCACGGCTCGAAGCGGCGGGCTCGGTACCGAGTTTCTTCAGGAGTACTTGCTCGAGCCTAGAGTACTGTGCAAGCGCCTCCGCCTCGCTCCCCAAGAAGGCGTAGAGGCGCATCAACCCTACATGAGCCTCCTCGCGGGTGGGCTCCTCTGAGACGACCCTCCCGAGCACCTCGACGGCAAGGTCGTACTCCCTGCGCTCCTCATTGAGACGGGCGAGGCCGAGAAGAAGGGAGAGGTAGGTCTCCCTGAGCCGTCGACGATGTTCCTCTGCCCACTCCTCGTAGCGGTCTTGGGGCAGGAGTTCCCCTGCGTAGAGCTCTAGGGCTGCCTCGTAGGCGGCGGGTCGGCGCGAGCGGCGGGCGGTCCTGGCTGCCTCTTCGAAGGCATCCACATCCGCCCATAGCTGCCCCCTTGGGCACAGAGCCAGTTGCTCATCCTGAAGTTCTAGGTAGCGGGAGGCAGTGGACCGCTCCGGCTCAAGAGTCCGGCGAGCAGCGTGAAGGGTCTGGCGCAGGTTGTTGGAGGCCGCACTTGTCCCGTGCTCGGGCCAAAGTATGTCCATCACCTGCTCGCGGTGGAGACGGTGGTTAGGAGCGAGGGCCAGCAGCTTTACGAGGCTTGCCGCCTTCCTCAGCCGCCAGGCATCCTCCTCGAGACTCCGAGCCCCCACCGTCACCTCGAAGCCGCCGAGCAACCTGATGCGTACGGCCTCTGGGCTCCCGGAGTTCCCCTTCAGATCCGATCGCGTCTTAGTCTTTGCCCGCCGGTTTGCCACCTTCACCGTCCCTTGCCAGAGACCATGATAACAAGAGCGGCGACTCAGTAGCTCCTCGGTGT
>CADDZK010000416.1 GCA_902812425.1 Actinomycetota bacterium | reverse complement strand
GAGGGAGGCGATGACGGCTCTGGGCGCTACGCGCTGGGAGATGTTCAGCAGGGCCGTCTTGCCCTACGCGAGGAACGGCGTGCTCGGGGCGGGGATACTGGGGCTCGGGCGGGCCGCCGGGGAGACGATGGCCGTTACGTTCATCATCGGCAACAACCCGCAGATCTTCCATTCTCTCTACCAGCAGGGGGCGACGATAGCCAGCCAGATCGCGAGCAAGTGGTCCGAGGCGACGGAGGCAACCCTGCCCGTCCTCCTCGAGCTCGGGCTCGTTCTCTTCGCCATCACGATCACCATCAACATCATAGCCAGGCTGATGGTGACGGTGCTCTCGGGGGCCCCAAAGGGGGGTGTGCGGGCTTGAATGGGCTCACGCGGCCCGTCTCGGGCCACCTCAGGCGCAGGAAGTTGATGGACAGGACGATGACCGCTGTGGCTTACCTCTGTGCCGCCCTGGCGATCATCCCTCTGACCTGGATCGTGGTCTACGTGCTCATACAGGGGCTTGGCGCGTGGAACGTCCGGTTCTTCACGCAGCTTCCTACGACCTTCGAGGCGGGAGGTGTGAGGAGCGGGATCTTCGGCACCCTTGAGGTCGTCGGCCTCTCTATCCTGATAGGCGTCCCTATGGGCGTTATGGCCGGGATCTTCCTCGCCGAGTACGGAAGCAACGTCCTGGGGGCTATCATCAGGTTCACGGCCGACACCATGTCCGGGGTGCCTTCGATCGTCGTCGGTCTCTTCGTCTACGGTCTGATCGTGCTCAACACCGGCGGGGCCTACAGCGCCGTGGCCGGGGCCTTTGCTCTCGCCATCCTGATGATCCCTGTCATCACGAGGACCACAGAGGAGATCATCCGCCTCGTGCCGGCTTCGATCAGGGAGGCCTCGCTGGCCCTCGGCGTACCGCGGTGGAAGACGATACTGCGCGTCGTCGTGCCGACGGCCCTGAGCGGTATCGTGACCGGCATCTTCCTCGCAGTGGCGCGGGTCGCCGGGGAGACGGCGCCGCTCATCATGACGATCTTCGGTACGACGGCACCGATCAGCAAGAACATCTTCGACGGGCCTACGACGACGCTCTCGCTGCTTATATACCAGCTTGGAGGGGCCTCTTTCCCCGAGGTCGTAAAGGTGGCCTGGGGCGGCGCCCTGTTGCTCATCCTGGTCATCTTCGGCCTGAGCATCCTGGCCCGTGTTTTGTTCGGAGGAGGGGGGACGAAGTTCTGATCCCCGCGATATCATGGCCGGTGCGGTCGATTTGACACGTAGCGCAGGAGGTAGCACGTTTTGGATTCCGAGAAGACGTCGAACAGTCGCACCGGAGAGCGGCATGAAGGGTCGAGTGGGCCCGTCGTGAGCCGTAAGCACCCGCAGGGAGAGCCCGTTATGGAGGTCGAGGACCTCAACATGTACTACGGGTCTTTCAAGGCTCTCTCCGACGTCAGCATAGAGATAGCCAGGAACAGGGTAACGGCCCTCATCGGACCGTCGGGGTGTGGCAAGAGCACCTTTATCCGCAGCCTGAACCGCATGCACGAGATCGTCCCCGGCGCCAGGGTAGAGGGGATGGTAACCCTGGACGGCGAAGACATCTACGCCAGAGACGTCGACCCCGTGCGCGTACGCCGCAGGGTAGGAATGGTCTTCCAGAAGCCCAACCCTTTCCCGACCATGAGCATCTACGACAACGTGATCGCCGGCCTCAAGCTGGGGCGCAGGCGCAAGAAGAGCGAGCTCGACGGGATCGTCGAGCATACCCTCAAACAGGCGGCCCTGTGGGACGAGGTCAGGAACAAGCTCAAGGACAGCGGCACCTCGCTCTCAGGCGGACAGCAGCAGCGCCTGTGCATCGCGCGGACGCTCGCGATGGAGCCCGAGGTCATCCTGATGGACGAGCCGGCCAGCGCCCTTGACCCCGTCTCCACCCAGAAGATCGAAGACACCATGGACCAGCTCAAAGAGAACTACACGGTGGTCATAGTTACGCACAACATGCAGCAAGCCGCCCGCATCTCGGACTACACGGGCTTCTTCTTTATCGAGGAGATGGGCGCCCCGGGCAGGCTCTGGGAGTTCGACGAGACGGAGAAGATGTTCTCGAATCCTGACCGCAAGGAGACGGAGGACTACGTGACGGGTCGGTTCGGTTAGACGATGCCACGCGAGACTTTTCAGCAGGAACTGGACGGCCTGATCTCCGACGTGCTCGACCTCGGAGAAGAGGTCGAGGGCTCCCTGGAGAACATGGTCAGGGCGATGGAGGCGCACGACGCGGGCGTGGCGCGCCAGGAACTCGGGGTCGACGTCCATTACAAGGCACGCGGGATGGAGATAGAGAGGGAGTGCATGATCCTCCAGGCGAGGCAGGCCCCCGTGGCCCGCGACCTCCGTCTCCTGTATACCGTGCAGTCGGTGACGAACCACCTCGTCCGCTCTGGCACCCTGACCGAGCACATCTGCCAGGCTGTCGCCGAGACCGCAGATTGCGAGAGGGACGAGGACCTGGAGGCCTCTCTCATCGAGATGGCGAGGACGGCGCGCAACATATTCGGTGAGGGCCTGGATATCTTCAGGGACCGCGACATAGAGAGGGCGCGCGATCTGCAGGCGAAAGACGACAAGGTCGACCTGCTCTACTCCGAGGCTATGAACCTCATAGCCAACCCCCCTGACGGGGGCGGCGGGGCACCCGAGTGGCGGATGCGGGCCGCGCTCATGGTCCACTACCTTGAGCGCATCTCGGACCACGGTGTCGACGTCGGGGGGAGCACCGTCTTCCTGGTTACCGGGCAGAGGATCGAGGACGCCATGCAGCAGTACCTCGACCGCAACGTCGACCACGACGGTGGATAATTCGCTCGCCGTTCGTGCACTTCTGCTACAATCTAGTCGCAGTCGGTCTTGCAGGCGGTGATTATCTCTTGAGGCTCACTCAGAAGAGCAAATACGCGGTACGTGCGCTGATGGAGCTCGCGCTCAACGAGCGCGATTGCCCGCTGGGGGTGGCGGAGATCGCACGCCGCCAGCGCATCCCCGAGAGGTTCCTGGAGCAGATATTCGGCGAGCTTCGTCGGGCGAACATAATAGAGAGCCAACGCGGGGCACACGGGGGATACCGCTTCGCGATGCCTACGGAGGAGATCTCCGTCCTCGACATCGTCGAGATCCTGGACGGTGAGATCCGGCCCGCCCGCTGCTCCGCAGGCGGGGTCTGCTACATCGCCGACGCCCCTCTTTGCGCCACGAGCAAGGTCTGGGACGAGGCCCGCCTGGCGCTGGAGAACGTCTTCGGGCGATACAGCATAGCGGCCCTCGCCGCGGC
>CADDZK010000415.1 GCA_902812425.1 Actinomycetota bacterium | reverse complement strand
GATCGGCAAGGTAGACGATCTCTTCGTCGACGAGAGAGACCAGCCCGAGTACCTAGGCGTGAAGATGGGCTTCCTCGGTACCCGCTCCACCCTCATTCCCTTCCAGATGGCGAGAGTCAACGACGAGCGCCAGCTGATCGAGGTCGCCTCGGAGAAGGAGACGGTCAAGAACGGCCCCACCTTCGACGACGACCGTGAGATCACCCCTGAGTTCGAGAACGAGGTCTACTCCTACTACGGCCTCCAGCAGTCCAACGGTAGCCAGGAGCGTGGCTCCTACACCGACTACTATGGCGAAGAGACCACCGGTCCCGGTGTGGCCATGGGCGACACCGAGACGGGCGAGTTCCGCGAACATGCTGCTGACGACGAGGGCGTATACCAGAGCAGCGGCGACGACCTGGCCGATGAGGACGAGCTTAGGGTTCAGCGCACAGAGGAAGAGCTTAGAGCAGCTACCCGCGAGCGCGAAGCCGGTCAGCTGAAGGTCCGTAAGCGCGTCCGTACCGACCGTGAGCACATAGAGGTCCCTACCCGCCACGAGGAAGTAAGTGTGGAGCGGGTGCCTGTTGAGGGAGAGGCTTCTGAGGCTGAGATCGGCGACGATGAGGTAAGGGTCCCGCTCACTGAAGAAGAGGTAGTGGTAGAGAAGCGTCCAGTGGCCAAGGAAGAGGTGAGGGTACGCAAGGACGTTGTAGAGGACACAGAGGTAGTAGAGGAGGATGTAAGGCGCGAGGAGGTCGACGTCGAGGACGAGACCGACCGGCGTAACATCTAGACGTCTGCTTCCAAAGAGACGGATGGCGAAGAGCGGGCCTCGGATCATCCGGACCCGCTCTTCGAAGATAGGGAGACACGCACATGGACTTCGAGAGAGACAAGAGGGAAGCAGAGCAGAGGGGGGAGGCCGAACGGGGCCTGCCGACCGGGCCTCGCGTGGACGCCGGTGGGTACGGTGCTTCTCGCGGCGGGGTTGCCCTGGAAGAAGAGGCCAGGATGGAAGAGACAGTTCGCCGCGGCACGAGGCGGGCGATGGACGAGAAGGAAGAAGAGTCGGGCGGCGGTGGCCTGTACGGGAGCCAGATAGACGCCTCGCACATGGTTGGCGCGGCTATCGCCGAGCTTGTGGGTACGTTCATACTAGTGTTCGGCGGGACCGCCGTTGCGGTGGGCGCCATCCTGAGTCGCCCGACGGCGGGGGGCGCCTACGATTCCCTGGCCATAGCGCTGGCCTTCGGCCTCGCCCTCGCGGCCGTGGTCGCCGCGGTGGGGCACGTGTCGGGGGCCCACGTCAACCCTGCCGTCACCCTGGGGATGGCCGCCGCGGGCAAATTCCCCTGGAAGTACACCCCCATCTACATCGGAGCGCAGCTCGTTGGGGCCGTGCTCGCCGCTTTCGCGACCTGGCTGACGTTCGGCGGTCCGGCCAGGGGCGAGGCAAAGCTTGCGGCCACCTATCCCGCCCAGGGGGTCGGGGGCCTGCAGGCGTTCCTTGTAGAGATTCTTATCACCTTTATCCTCGTCTTCGTGGTTATGGCGGTGGCCACCGACGACAGGGCCCCCGCGGCCATAGCCCCCATAGCGGTCGGGTTCGCGCTGGCGGTCGGGGTCTTTATCGCGGGCCCGGTTACCGGAGGCGCCGTCAACCCGGTGCGCGCCCTCGGACCGATGATCGTAGCCGGGGATCTCACGAGCGCCTGGCTCTACATCCTCGGACCCATAGTCGGCGGGGTGCTGGCGGCGCTGCTCTACGACCGCACCATGGCCGAGACCGAAGCCCCCGCATAGGGCGATGGTCGTTGAAACAGTCTCTATCGAGAAGGAGTAGCGAATGAGCGAGAGCCGCGCAGACGGCAACACCGACGCGCCGAAGGTCGATACCGAGTACGGTCAACGCGGCACGTCGGGCAGCGGAGGAGCCGGCCCCCGCAGGGTCAGCGAAGTACGAGAGGAGCGGGAATCAAGCCGCGACTCCAGTACAGCTAGGTCCTCCTCTGACAGAGATGTTCACCGAAGCACCGACCGGGGCACGAGCTGGGTGAGCGTCGTACTGGGCTGGCTGGCGGCGCTCGGGGCCGGCCTGATCCTGAGCGGCATAGTCGGCGGCATAGTGGGGGCCATCCTCGGAGCTGGGAGCGCCAGACAATCCGCCACGGAGGGCGGAACGGCGGGCTTGATCGGACTCCTGATAACGCTGCTGGCCTTCATCATCGGCGGTTACGTCGCCGGCAGGCTGGCAAGCCGCTCCGGACTCAAGCACGGTCTGCTCGTACCGCTACTCGCGCTGCTGGTTACCATATTGTTGGCAGGTATCGGGGCGTTGCTCGGCATCAGCTTTATAGATCAACTCTCCGGCGTAACCCTGCCCGGCCTTCCGCAGGACGCCCCGCAGAGCCTCGGTACGATTGCGACGGTCTCAGGTATCCTGGCGTTGCTGGTGCCGTTCTTCGGCGGGGCGATCGGCGGCCTCTGGGGCGCGAGGACTGGTAAGCACCGGCCATAATAGAGGACCCACAAACGCGCGGGCGGCGGGAAAAAGAACTGTTCCCGCCGCCCACGCCGGTTTGCGGGTGTAAACAGCGGAAGCGAGGGATTCTTCCGGAAGCTGCCGTGGGAGAGATCGGGGCCGCTACCGCCCTCGTTCGCGAACGAGGCTGGCTCGCACCCGCTGCTAGGGGCCTCGGTTATTTCTATCTCTTCAGTCCGTCTCTCTGACGAAGTAGAGGAGCTCGCCTGGTCGCAGCAGCTTGTGCGGACGCATCGGGTTCAGGTTGTACAGGTAGCTGACGAAGTGTCCGGGGTCGGCTGTGTTGCCTTCGATCAGGTCGTAGTGCGTCGGTACGATGAGGCTCACATCCAACGTCTCGGCGAGCTCCGCGGTCTCCCGGAAGTCTGTATTGCCGATGATGTTCTTCCTGGTCCTGAAGTAGTCGCGGCCGTTGATGGGCACGAAGGCGATGTCTATGTTCCAGGCCGAGAGGGTTTCGATCAGGCCGTCGTAGATCACGGTGTCGCCCGCATGATAGACGGTTACGCCGTTCCACTCGATTACGTAGCCCAGATACGGATAACCCCGCTCGGGGTCGTGCTCGAGTTCAGTGTGGGCGGAAGGGACGGCCGTGATCCGCGCCCCCGCAACCTCGATGGGCTCGCCGACTTCGGGAACGTTGATACGTTCCTCACCCAGTCCCGCCCCGACGAGCGTGTCGTGGCTGGTGAAGGGCGCGACGAAGCGGCTCTCTGGCGAGGCTTCGGAGAGCGGCAGTACGGTCTTGGGGTCTGTGTGGTCTATGTGGACGTGGGTCAACAGCACGGCCGAGGCGTTCGTGACC
>CADDZK010000414.1 GCA_902812425.1 Actinomycetota bacterium | reverse complement strand
GGCTCCCTCCGAGATCAGACGCCGCAACCTCTCCATCAGCGGGAAGAAGCGGGTCCACATACCTTCCATCAGGAAGCCCCCTCTCCCTGGCGAGCCCGACGACCCTTTCTGCCTCCGTGGCGTTGACGGTAAAGGGTTTCTCGCAGAGCACGGCCTTGCCTGCCTGAAGGCACAGCCCTGCGTTCTGCGCGTGGAAGGGGTGGGGTGTTGCAACGTAGACGACGTCTACATCCGGGTCGGCGGCGAGGTCGTCGTAACCTGCGTAGCGGCGCGGGATCTCTCTTTCGTCAGCGAACTGCGCGGCCGAGGCCTCTGAGCGAGACCCGACGGCGAGCACCTCTGCTTCGGGGAGAGCCCTCAAGCCCTCTACGAACTGCCTCGCGATGGCACCTGTCCCGAGTATCCCCCACCGGAACTTCCTCACGACCTCTGTGTGCTCTTCGCCGGCCGTGTCCTTCCTTCCTCGCTCCTCCAGGCTGCGATGCTACACACTTCGGTGCGCAGAATCAAACAGCGGAGGTTGCACGGACTTCGCTCCGCCTGTTGAATAAGCTCACGTCTATCTCGAAGGAGCGAATCGTGGAGTACAGGAACCTCGGAAGGACCGGTGTCAAGGTCAGCGAACTGTGTCTCGGGTGCATGATGTTCGGTGGCCGTACCGGAGAAGAGGATTCGGCAGAGATCATCGACCGGGCGATCGACGCCGGCGTCAACTTCCTCGACACGGCGAACGTCTACAGCACCGGCGCGAGCGAGGAGACCGTCGGGAAGGCGCTAGAGCGCAACGGCAAGCGCGACGCGATCGTGCTCGCCACCAAGGTGCACGGGGTGATGGACGAGAATGATCCAAACGCCTCGGGCAACCACAGGCGCCACATCATCGAGCAGTGCGAGGCCTCCTTGAGGCGTCTTCAGGTTGAGTACATAGACCTCTACCAGATCCACCGCCCCAGCTCCGAGGTCCCCATAGACGAGACGCTCGGGGCCCTGGACGACCTGATCCGAGCCGGCAAGGTGCGCTACGTCGGCACCTCGACCTACGCGGCCTGGCAACTGGTAGAGGCGCTGTGGGCAGCAAGAGAGCTCGGGCTGAACCGCTTCGTCACTGAGCAGCCCCCCTACCACCTCCTCGACCGGCGCATCGAGCGCGAGCTCATCCCCTTCGCCAGGACCTACGGGGTCGCCCTGATCCCCTGGTCCCCCCTCGCAGGCGGCTTCCTCACGGGCAAGTACAGCCGCGACGAGAGCCGGTCCCCCGAGGACAGCCGCTACGGCATCGAACCCAGGCGCATGGGCCGCAACCACTTCACCGACGAGGCCTTCGACGTCCTCGAAGCCGTGCAGGCCATAGCGGGCGAGAAGGACTGCACCCCCGGCCAGGTCGCCCTCGCCTGGTGCAAAGACCAGCCCGGCGTCACGAGCCCCATAATCGGGCCGCGCACCATGGAGCAGCTAGAAGACAACCTGGGTGCTGTGCAGATCTCCCTCAACGAGAACGACCACGAGCGCCTCGACGCCGTCGCACCTCCAGGACGGGCCACGGTGCCTTACTACGAGGCGGACTTCGGCCCGCACCCTTTCCGCTGGTGAGCTGGCGTGGAACCGGGTGAACACAACCGTTTCAACTCGGCGCATATTTATCCAAGACCACTATATTATAGGAACGTCCCTCGGCACCCGGGCGCGGTTGCCGAGTATCCTTCGCCCCCACGCAGGCGCGGCTATGCATGATTCCGCAAACGAAGTACTTAGAATCTATCTTTACGAGGTTGGGTGAATAGCGGCTAATAGTAAGTGCCCTGCGTCCCTTTAGTAGGCAACCTTCGGTTCCTTTCGCTCTGGGATTCGGGTTGCACTGCACATGGGCATGTAGCGATTATGTACATGAGGGATGAAAGTATAACGCTAGAGCACACTCGAGGCGGCTCAGGCGGGTGCATCGAGTCTCCGTCGGAGCGGTTGGTTCGGTGGTGAGCAAGGAGGAGTCAAGATGCCGACCGACGCGAAAAACGATAACGAAGCCGTGACGCCCTCCACCTTTCAACTCAGGGATCTGGCGGAACGCGTAATCTTCTACGTGGGGGTGCCAGCCGTCACCTTGTACCCGGTTGGGGCGCTCTTCTACTGCCTCCAGTTCATGACCCACTATGGTATGGACCTCACTCCCTCCTGGCACGCTGTGCTCGTGATACCCAGGGAGCTTGTCCTGGTTGAGACACTTTCTCTACTGGCTGGGGGTATGGCAGGGCTCTTTCCCTTTATGATCGTGTACGTAGGGTTGTCATTCTTCTTGTTCACGATGGGTCTGCGGCACGCTTGGAGTGCCGGATGGCGTGCAGAGCGAGGGCGACGCCTCCTTAGCCTCCTGGCCTTAGTCGCGGCGCTGTCGTTCGCGGGCTATGTGACGCTCGATGCCGTCATAAGTATCGCTTTCGGCAGCGATTGGCAGCCCCGGGCCGTTGGCCTCTACCACTTGCTGCTCATCTTCGGTGTCATCCTAGCAGGGTACTTGATCGCAAAAGACCGTCAGAGTAATCGGAGATCCCCCAACCCGGCGGGTGCTCCGCTCTTCGTGCGCAGGTGGTTCTTGAGGGGTGCGCTGGTCGCGTACGTCTGCGCGATTTTGGGACTTTTCATCGTCGGTACGACCATACCGCTTCAGCTTCCCAAGCTGCAGTTTGGCGAGGATAACCCAGGAGAGGGCGGCTTGTTGTTGGCCGACCCTTCCGGCGCATGCGGTTACTGGCAATACATTGACGAGGAAGGTCGCGTGGTGGCTGTACCCGCCAAAGACGTCACGGATGTCGTATTGGAACGTCGAACTTCGTAGAAGATCCCGTCTGAGACTCTCTGAAAAGTCCGAATAAGCCCCAAACGAGAACTCTACGAGACTACAAAAGGGGGCGAGCAGACGCCTCTCTCGCTATTTCGAGTTACCCGCACCTGCTCTGGAGAGCCCTCTCTCTAACCTTTTTCAGACGGTCTCTTTCACGCACTCCGGTGAATGGAGCCGGGCCGCTATAGCTCGCCGTCGAAGTAGTCCGCCTCTAGCAGGCGGCCCACTACGCTCCTGTGCTCCCCGTCCTCGCTCACGATCCCCCACAAGCACCTTGCCCGAGCCGGGGTAGAGGACGACCTCCTTGTCCTTGCGCTCCCCTACGGAGAGGAACCCGAGCTCTTCACCTAAGTCGACTATGAAGGCGTGCGCTAGGCCTGTGCCCTCGGGGAAGGCCGCCACGCGTTCGTCGCCTCGCAGCAGCGCCCGCGGCTACTCGAACTCCTCAGCCCGGCTCAAGCCAGCCCTTCCTTGAAGCCCTTGCGCCACGAGGGGTAGCGCAATTCCC
>CADDZK010000413.1 GCA_902812425.1 Actinomycetota bacterium | reverse complement strand
CCTCAGACTACCTCCGGACGACGAGCTGCGGCCCTGCGTGGGTCTCGTGCTGGCGGGGATGGCGGCGAGGGCCAGGGTAGGAGTGGGGGGTTGGAGGAGGCCGTGGAGGTACTGGAGGGCTTCCACGCCAGCGACGCTCCCACCCGCTTCCGCTTCTCCCTGGCCGGCGAGGGGGTGCTCGCCGAGGTCGAGGAGCCGGCCGGCGAGGGGAGCGAAGAGACGCGCTGGCGCACCGTAGTAGAGCTGGTGTCGTGAGCCGGCGTTATCGAAGACCCGACAAGGCGCGTACCCGGCGCCTGCTCGTCCGTTACCACAAGCACGGCGACCAGCACGCCCGCGAGCAGGTGATCCAGGAGCAGCTCCCCCTTGCCGAGTTCCTCGCCCGAAAGTTCGCGGGCCGCGGCGAGCCTCTGGACGACCTGATACAGGTCGCCTCGGTCGGCCTTATAAAGGCCGTGGATCGCTTCGACGTGGACCGCAAGATCGAGTTCTCCACCTACGCGACCCCGAACGTCCTCGGAGAGATTAAACGCTACTTCCGCGATAAGGGCTGGGCGATGCGGGTCCCGCGCGGTCTGCAGGAGCTGCGTCAGTCGGCAAAGGAGGTCATCCGCGACGAGACGGTGAAGACGGGCCGCTCCCCGACGCTGCAGGAACTGGCGGAGACCCTCGACGCCGACGTCGAGGGCGTCGCGGAGGCGCTGACGCTGGGCAGGGCTTACAACACGGCGAGCCTCGACGCGCCGGTGAGCCAGGACGAGCCTGACGGGGACACGATCATGGACCTCCAGGCGGACGACAACTCCCCGATAGAGGGGCTCGAGGACAGGATCCTCCTGCAGGAGGCGATAGAGGGCCTGAAGGGCCAGCAGCAGCAGATCCTGAAGCTCCGCTTTAACGAGGGCAAGACGCAGACCGAGATCGCAGACCACATAGGCGTTAGCCAGATGCACGTCTCCCGTCTCTTGAGGCGCGCCCTGGAGGACCTGCGTGTCGAGCTCGAACACGTCGAGAACGACCGCGAGACGAGCGAGCTATCCCCGGACGGAGCCCATGCAGAGTAGCGAGATACGACGCCGCTTTCTCGACTTCTTCGTAGAGAGGGGCCACAGGCTCTACCCGAGCTCTTCCCTGATACCGCACGAAGACCCTACGGTCCTCCTGACTACGGCGGGGATGCAGCAGTTCATAACCTACTTCACGGGCCAGGAGAGGCCGCCCACCCCGCGGGCCACGAGCGCCCAGAAGTGCTTCCGCACCCAGGACATCGATGAGGTCGGCGACTGGCACCACCTGACCTTCTTCGAGATGCTCGGGAACTTCTCCTTCGGCGACTACTTCAAGAAGGAGGCGATCGGCTGGGCCTGGGAGTTCCTGACCGAGGAGCTGGAGATCCCACCCGAGCGGCTGTGGGTGACGATCTTCGAGGGCGACGAGGACGCCCCTGAGGACCTCGAAGCTAAACGACTCTGGATGGACGTCGGCGTGCCCGAGCACAAGATCTTCGGCCTCCCTAAGAGCGAGAACTGGTGGGGACCACCGGGGGAGACGGGCCCTTGCGGACCTTGCTCGGAGATCTACTACGACCACGGCGAGGAGTACGCCAACGGCGACCCCGCAGAGGACCCGAAGTACGGACCAGGCGGGGACGAGGGCGACCCGCGCTTCCTCGAGATCTGGAACCTCGTCTTCAACCAGTACGAGCAGCGCAAGGACAAAAGCTTGGTCCCACTGGCCAAGACCGGGATCGACACCGGCATGGGTCTGGAGCGGACCACCGCCGCCGTGCAGGACGTCCTCTACGTCTACGCGACCGACGTCTACGCCCCCATCTTCGAGAAGGTCGGCGAGTACACGGGCCTGAAGATGGACGCCGACGAGGCCACAGACCGCGCCATGCGCATCGTCGCCGACCACGCGAGGAGCATTGCCTTCCTGATAGCCGACGGTGTCCGTCCGGGGAACCAGCGCAGGGAATACGTACTCAGGCGAATAATACGCCGGGCGATGTTGCAGGCCTACTCACGTCTGGGGATGAGCCCCGAGCAACTCGCCGGGCTCGCCGAGGTCGTGGTCGAGTACATGGGCGACTTCTACGAGGAGTTGCGACAGGCGCGGGAGGACATACTCAGGGTCGTCACGGGCGAGGCTTCCAGGTTCGTGGAGATCTACGAATCGGGGATGTCGCTGCTCGTCTCCGAGATAGAGCGGATGCAGGGCGGGAACTTCCCCGGCGACGTTGCCTTCACGTTACACGACACGTATGGATTCCCCGTTGAGGTTACGCGGGAGGTACTCGCTGAGAGGGGGCTCTCGCTCGACGAGGCCGGCTTCGAGGCTGCGATGGAGCTGCAGCGGGAGCGCGCCAGGGAGGCCATGCAGGGCTACGAGCGGGTCGTGGCCGCGTTCAGGGACCAGGAGATAAGCAGCCGCTTCGTCGGCTACGAGCGCGAGCAGGTCGAGACGAGGATAGTCGCGATCGAGCCCGTGCCTGAGGCCGATGGCGAGGTCTACGTGGTTCTTGGTGAGAACCCGTTCTACGCGACCGGTGGTGGGCAGGTCGCTGATGAGGGTTGGATCACCTCTGAAAGCGGACAGCTTGAGGTCTTCGATGCGATCCCTGCCGGCGACTATCAGGTGCTGCGCGCCAGGGTCGAGCGCGATGGGTTCGAGGCGGGAGACCCTGTAACGGCCTCCATAAACCGCGTGCGGCGTCAACAGATAGAGGCCAACCACACGGCCACGCACATCCTGCACTGGGCCCTCAGGGCGGTTTTAGGTCAGGACGTCGTGCAGGCGGGTAGCTACGTCGGTCCTGACAGGCTGCGCTTCGATTATCGCTACGCTGGCAAGGTCACGGAGGATGAGATCCTGCGTGTGCAGGAGATCTCCCTGCAGAAGATAACCGAGAACCAGCCGATAAGGTACTACACGACGACCCTCGAAGAGGCCCGCAACCTCGGGGCGATGATGCTCTTCGGGGAGAAGTACGGCGACCTCGTGCGCGTGGTCGAGGTAGACGGCTTCTCGCGTGAGCTGTGCGGCGGGACGCACGTGCGCGGTACCGCGGAGATCGGGGCCTTCAAGATACTCTCCAACAGGAAGCACGGCGCGGACCTCTACCGCATCGAGGTGATAACGGGCCGTGAGGCTCTCTACTACCTGACCAGCGCGACCGAGAGGGCCGAGGAGGTCTCCGAGGTCCTGAAGGTCGAGATCGAAGAGCTACCCGAGGCGGTTGGCAGGCTGCGCAAAGAGGTGCAGGCGTCGCGTGAAGCCGCCAGGGAGCAGACCCTCAGGCAGGGCCTCGAAGAGGTCGGCGCCCTCTACGAGGTCGCCGACCTCTTCGAG
>CADDZK010000412.1 GCA_902812425.1 Actinomycetota bacterium | reverse complement strand
GCCGGTGATATTACGGAAGAGGGCCTGGGTCACCGTCACGCCCCCGAAGTACACCAGCGCGAGCGCGCCGGTGAGCGATCCGTAGACGAGGGCGCGGTTTATGATGACGTCTATGTCGTAGAGGCGGTACTTGAGGACGGCGAAACCTATGGCGATAGGGACCGACGTGATACTCAGCAGCGCCGCATACTCTATGAGGTCCAACCACAACGGTAAGCCCGCGGCAAACCAAATCTCCGATGCGTGGATAGACGAAGCCACAATGGCGATCAGGTACGTAAGGGCCACCAAGGAGGCAGCGAAGGCTATCCACTTGATCTGCTGGCGCACGTCTCCTCTTGAACGCCGGTAGCGTATCACTAGGCTCAGGGCCGAGGCAAGCATGCACAACGGGAGCAGCGGGAGGGTGGCATGGGCGGCAACGGCCACCCAAGGTGCCGCCTCCAGGCCGAAGGGATTGCGTATGCCCCTCGGCATATCCAAAGGTCCGGGGGAGAGCATGAGCCCAAGACTCTCCGACGCGATCACCACCCCGGAGAGCCAGGCCAAAGGACGCCACCTCCTCGAAGGAAGCCTCCCGTCGGGGAAGAGCAGAAACACATAGGTCCCAAGGAGCCCCACTGTGGGCACCCACAACCAATGGTTCACTGCGGCGAGTCCTACCGGGAAAGGAACCGAACCTGGGCTCGCCATCCCGTAGACGCTGTGGTAGTCGAGCATGTCGGTGGTTGTCCACAAGAGCCCGTCCACGAGGCAGAGCCAAGCTATGGGGTTTTCCGGACGCCTTGAGGCGATCAGCGCGCCCACCAGCGGGAAGACTAGAAAGAGGGCCTGCCCGAGCAGGCCACCAGTGGTGAGGTCCGCATCCAAACTTCGGGTAAGGTGAGTTGAATGGGCGAGTATCCACAGGGCCACGCTACCCACGAACATGACTACCGAGAGAGCGGCCAGCGACCATGCCAGCCAGGAAGCGGCACGAGTACTAATCTCACCTACTTCTCTATCCTGGTGTTCCTTTGCCCCTTCTGTCACGACACCACTCTACAGCACCCACCGTCTCCCAAACGTTACGGCAACCGTCACGAAGCAGCGGCTTATGGGTCAATATCACCCCCCACCTCGGTGGCGTCAGCGTGGCGTCAAAAAGCCCCCGCCGATAAACCGGGGGTCTTGCTCATTTCGCGAATTCCCTTTATCTAAGCCGAATTAAGGGAGCCGACGAGCGGACTCGAACCGCTTACCCCTGCTCCAGCTACGAGTGATCCATCAGGCGTTGCAGGGGCTTGCACGGGCTTGCAGAACCCGCATATTTAGACGGCTTTCTCTGCTCCGGGTTGCCCTGTGTTGCGCAGTATTGCGTTCCCGGTGGTATCAGAGTGGTGTCAGAAGCACGTGAATTTTCGCGTCAACAGGTTGTTACTTAAGCGTTTCGTAGACCACAGCACCTCCGCCGCGACATCCGACTGTAGGGTCGGCCAGCATAGAATAGACGTTTGACTTGCACACCCTCCCACGCTCGGTCCTGTGCAATCCGCCGCGACGTCCAGATTGCGCAGTTAGTCTGAGCGTCTATTGACGCTAGTATTTGGCGGCTATGAGATCGCCAGAGCGAGGCGCAAGCCAGTCCCGAAGGCGGCCTCGTAGATCTTTGGCACCCGGCCCAAGCAGCATGCCCACGTGCCCGGCGTCCAGAGATACGGACTCCTTGTCCGCGCTGCGGGCCAGGGCGGTCGTGGCCTCAGTCTTAGAGGCGGGAACGACGTAGTCTCGCTTGCCTGAGATGTTGAGGACAGCGCATTCGATGTTCGAAAGTTCGACCCTCTGACCGCGCAGCTTCACCTCTCCCTTGACGAGCTTGTCGCGCTGGTAAAAATCTCTCACCCACCTTCGGAAGATCTCGCCTGGGAACGGAGCAGCGTCGTCAACCCATTTGCTCACTGCCAGCCACGAACGTAAGGAGACATCTCTGTCAGCCAATTCCCGGATCGCTCGCAACGCCGTATCGTAGACGCCAAAGCCGCGGCCGGTGGGCCTAGCGACCATGCCGAAAGTAGTGGCCTGCAGGGAGGCCATCGAGTTAATTATCTGACTCGCAAGGTCCGTCGGCACGTTCCCAAAAATCTTGGACACCATCGCTGGATCGAAGTACGCACCGCTGCTGCTGCTCACCAGTGTCCAGAGTCCTAGTGTCCCCGGGTTGCGTGGGGCAAACTCTGTGGGTGCGGAGAGCAGAACGAGGTTCTTGACAGGGCCTCCGGGAAATAGGGAAGCGTACATAGCACACAGCGTGCCGCCCTGGGACTGGCCACAGAGGCTGATCTCATTCGCTCCCGAGGTTTCGAGAACTTTCTGCACCGCCCCGTGCACGTAGTCCAAGACCAAGTCCTCTAGCGATAGTCGCGCGTCCTCGGCATCGGAGATCCCCAAGTCGAGCATGTAGACGTCGAAGCCCTCACCAACAAGGTACTCCACCAGACTGTTTCCTGGCACCAAATCCAAGACGTACGGTTTGAGCACGAACCCATAGGTCAGGAGCACAGGTGCTGAGTGTCTCCTCCCGACTTGTTTGCCTGGGCGCTTGGCGGGGCGTAGGTAGCGGAAGAGCTTGGCCTTGTTCTTGGTCCAGACTACCTCCCGGGGAGTAGCCCCTGTCTCGACCCCGATCTCCTCGAGAAGCACGTGTGTGCCCGTGGCGTACTTCCGTAAGCGGATCGCCTCCGGGCCATCGTAGTCACATATCCCGAACGGCCCTAGGCTCCACTCGTTTATCCGGCTGCTTGCCATGTGATCGGGCTCCACATTACCGGAAGCGGCGCGATCAAGTATCACGCTCGACCCTCCTGTTCCTCTTGTCGCTGTTCTTGTCATTTTTGTCACTGTCTTCAGCCTTTCCACGCCTCCCCACGCAACCGAGAACTCAAGGATCGAATGCAGGGGCAACAAGCCGAGGGCCGGGGCTCAAGCCCCGGCCCTCGGCCATACTATAGGAGCATTTTTGCCTTAGGAGTTGGCCCTTAACTTGCGGTCGATGCGCTCGACGAGGCTCTCGCGGTCCTTGGTGCGCTTCTCGAGTTCGCGCAGCCTCTTGAGCTCCTCAACGGAAAGGTCGTTTAGCTTCTCGGTGACCTCCGCGACGGTTAACCCCTCGTAGTCTTCCGTCCCAAGGGCACCAAGCACGCTGGCTCCAAGCTCCGCCTCGCGGGTGGCCTCCTCGGTCTGGCGGAGAACTTCCTCGGTCCTCTCGGTGACCTCCTCGGTAACCCGCAGTCCCTGCCTTGCGGCCTGCTCGGTAGCCTCCGCTCCCTGCTCGACGAGCTGCTGCGTAACATTCACACCCTGCTCGGTGGCCTGCTGGAGAGTCTTAAGGCCCTCCTGGGC
>CADDZK010000411.1 GCA_902812425.1 Actinomycetota bacterium | reverse complement strand
CTTCGCGAACTCGTCGCGGCACAGGATCATACCCCCGCGGGCCCCCCGCAGCGTCTTGTGTGTCGTCGTGGTTACGACCTCGCAGAAAGGGATCGGGGAGGGGTGGATGTCGGCGGCGACGAGGCCAGCGATGTGGGCCATATCCGTCAGGAAGAAGGCCCCGACCTCGTCGGAGATCTCACGGAACTTCTCAAAGTCGATAATGCGCGGGTAGGCGCTGGCTCCGGCCAGGATCATGCGCGGCTTCTCTTTGAGCGCGACGTCGCGGACCTGGTCGTAGTCGATGTAGCCGTCCTCGCCGACGCCGTAGTGGACGAACTCGTAGGTCCGTCCCGAGAAGTTGAACTTCGCCCCGTGCGTGAGGTGGCCCCCGTGCGCCAGGTCCATAGCGAGTACCTTCTCACCAGGGTCGAGGAGTGCGGCGTAGGCGGCTTCGTTCGCCTGGCTCCCCGAGTGCGGCTGCACGTTCACGTGCTCGGCCCCGAAGAGCCTCTTCGCCCGCTCGATGGCGAGGGTCTCGACCTTGTCTACCTGCTCGCACCCGCCGTAGTAGCGCTTGCCTGGATAGCCCTCCGCGTACTTGTTCGTCAGGACGGAGCCCTGCGCGGCGAGCACCGCGGGGGATGTGAAGTTCTCGCTCGCTATCAGTTCGATAGTCGTGCGCTGGCGTTCAAGTTCGCCGTCGAGCGCCTCCTGGACCTCGGAATCGACGACCTCGGTGTACGGTCCGATCAAGATCTACCTCCGCTTCGGGTTAGAGGAGTGCCCGGCCTCGCACCGGGAAAAACGGTGGTGGTTGAGCGATCCTGTGGGGCTTCGATCTCCCCGCATCCTCCCTACCAGCCCTGCAACTGTATGGAGTATAGACCTTCTCCACAGAGCCCTCAAATCTCGGGAGACGGGCAGAGCGATCGTTGTCAGAAGCCCGTGCACTTAGCGATCTGTCCTAGCCTCCCAGTCGTACATGAGCGTGCGCCGCAGCTCCCTGAAATTCATGACCTCGAGCCTTATGCCATCGGGGTCCTCGAAGAACGTCGCGTAGTAATCGGGGCCGTACTCGGGGTAGTAGCGAGGTTCCGTGACCGCCACGCTGGCCGCCCGCAGCTCTCCGGCAGCGCGGTCTACCGCCGCCTCGTCTACCACCCTGAAGCAGAGGTGGTGCAGACCGGGAGCGTACGGGTCGTGGTCGGGGGTGCCGTCTCGCGCCGGTCTCAGCGCGTAGACGAAGTGGCGGTTGTAGTAGAAGAGGTGGGGGTCGCCGCCGATCGTGCCGTCGCCCTTGCGGAAACCCAGAACCCGCATCACAGGGTCGTAGAACTCCTCGGATCTACCCATGTCGCGCACGGCGATGTATACGTGGTCTATCCCTATCGTCTCGACGCTCACGCTTTCACAGACCTCCTCAAGCGATCTTCGTCCCTGGCGTACTTCTGCGCCGCTCAGGGGCCTCTGATCGTATGTCGCTGTACTAACGATCCTTCAGCGAGGTCCCTGCTCTGCAAGCCGGCGTAGTCTGTCCTCGGTCAGATCTTCGGTCGGGCGAAGGAGTCGCGCCCGCCCCACAGAAAGGTCGACGACGGCGGAGGCTTCCCCGCTTCCGGCTTCGCCTTCGACCACGACGTCAACCGCAGAGAGCACCCGTGGATCTACACCGGCCACGGAACTCGCATCACGTTCCCCTGACAGGTTCGCGCTGGTGGCGTAGAGCGGTCCCCCGTAGGCGTGGAGCAGCTCCCGCACGGTCAGGCCCGCAGGCACCCTCACCCCGACGGTCCCCCCGCCTGAGAGATCCAGGACCAGCGTGAGCGGACCTGGCCAGTATAGCTCTGCGAGCTCCCTGGCGAGCGGGGGAACGTTCTCTGCCAGTTCGAAGGCCTCATCAGCGGAGGAGCAGAGCAGGGCGATGGGCTTCCCAGCCTCTCTGCCTTTGATCTCACGGACCCGCGGAAGACCCGACTCGGCGGCGACGAGGCCCACTACGGTCTCCGTGGGTACGAGGGCGACCTTTCCGGCCCTCAGGACCGAAGCCGCTTCTTCGGGCGAGACGGTCTTCATCCCCCCTCCCACCTCAGCAGAACGGCCCGTGGCGTACCGGCCAGGTCGTTGCGTACGCCGAGGGGTGAGAAGCCCGAGCTTTCACCGAGGCCAAGGACCCTCTCGGCCTGGCCGTCA
This sequence comes from Actinomycetota bacterium, assembly GCA_902812425.1. Lineage (GTDB taxonomy): Bacteria > Actinomycetota > Rubrobacteria > Rubrobacterales > Rubrobacteraceae > Rubrobacter_D. Next base: position 1,241 of record CADDZK010000411.1, on the reverse strand, counting down.
CCGATCTCAAGTACGACATCGGCGCTATCTGTGAGCAGGGACGGTGTCTCATCGAAGATGCGTCGGAAGAAAGTGTACTCGTCGGCTCCGCTGTAGAGGGCCGCCGGCGGGTCCCACTTGCGTACCTCCGGCGCGAGCCTGTGCTCGGCGGAGGTCTCGTCCACGTAGGGCGGGTTCGAGACGAGCACGTCCACCTTCTTATCGAGTTCCTGCAAGCCGGAGGCGACGTCGGCTTTGTGGAAGGAGACGGCTGCCTCGTTGCGCGCTGCGTTCTCGCGTGAGATCTCGATGGCTGCCTCGGAGATGTCTGTGGCGTGGACCTCGCAGCGGGGACGTTCCTGGGCTATGGAGATCGCGATGGCGCCCGAACCTGTGCCCACGTCGAGCACGACGCACGGGTAGCCGCGCAAGTCTATGCGCTCTAGCGCCAGGTCCACAACGCTCTCGGTGTCGGGACGAGGGATGAGGGTATCTTCGTTGAGGTCAAGCCGCAGGTTCCTGAAGTAGGCGTAGCCGAGGATTCGCTGCACGGGCTCGCGCTGTATGCGGCGGGAGATCCAAGCCTCGTACACCGACGCCTGCTCCTCGGTCAACGGCCTCTCGTAGAGTGCAAGCTCCGCGCGTCCTGTACCGAGCAGCTCGGAGAGCAGTACCTCCGCCGAGGCGACCGGCTCGGGTACACCCGCCTCCTGAAGCCTCGTGGCCGCGCTCCGGGCGGCCTCTCGGGCGCTCATAGCGCCGGTAGACACCGTCCTAGCCCGGTGTTCCGGCGGCCTCGGCGGCGAGCTTGTCCGCCCTCTCCTTGGCTGCGAGCGCCTGCGTGAACTCCTCCAGGTCGCCGCCGAGGGTGGCTTCGAGGTTGTGGGAGGTGACACCGACGCGGTGGTCGGTTATGCGTCCCTGCGGGAAGTTGTAGGTGCGGACCTTCGCGGAGCGGTCGCCCGTGCCCACCTGTGCCTGGCGCAGGGCACCCTCCTGCTCGGCCCGCTCGCGCATCTCGCGCTCGAGGAGACGGGATTTCAGAATTCTCATCGCCTGCTCCTTGTTCTGGAGCTGGCTCTTCTCGTTCTGGCAGGTTACGACGAGGCCGGTGGGTTTGTGTGTGATCCTGACGGCGGAGTCCGTCGTGTTCACGCTCTGGCCTCCCGGCCCGGTCGAGCGGTACACGTCGATCTCCAGCTCTCCGGGATTGATCTCCAGCTCGACGTCCTCGGCCTCTGGCAAAACGGCCACGGTAGCCG
>CADDZK010000410.1 GCA_902812425.1 Actinomycetota bacterium | reverse complement strand
CTCTCCTGCCGAGTTTCCTACTACGGCCACCAGTTTGCGACCCGTCGCGCAGGCAAACCACCCACGGCGCTCCCACAGTTCTCCCACGTCTCTGTAACACGTCGATGGGTGATCTTGTTCCTCGAGATCGGGAGGCCCGGCAGGCGCACAAAGTTAACTCCTTGGTCGGCTCGCCCGCCGCTTCAGCAGCCGAAGCAGGGCTTCGGCGTCGCTCTCTTTCGCTATCCTGAGAGACACGAGGGCGGTTGAGCCTAGTGGGTGGATAGACCATCAACCGGCCTGCGATCCTGCCGCTGCGGCATCCTTCGCCAGACCGGGACTGTCTCGAGGCTCGTTCACCCTAGGGCGGGGCTCGTCGTCAGGCCGGGCAGAGAGACGACGGCGAAAAGGCCGGCTAGCGTAGGAGACGCATCATACTTCGGGTTAGCTTCTCGGCCTCTGGGGTACCTTTATGGAACGGCGCTATCGGTCGTTTCCTGAGGAGGGCGTATGAAGGTCGGGTATTTTCTGTCTTGCGAGGAGTTCGGACCTGGAGAGTTGTTTGAACAAGCCAGGATGGCGGAGGAGGCGGGGTTCGAGGGACTCTGGATCTCCGACCACTACCATCCCTGGGTCGAGGCGCAGGGACACAGCCCTTTCGTGTGGTCGGTGATCGGGGGCCTCTCCCAGGTGACCTCGCGCCTCCCCGTCTACACCGCCGTGACCTGCCCGACGCTCCGCATCCACCCAGCTATCATCGCCCAGGCCGCGGCGACCTCGGCCGTGATGCTGGGAGGACGCTTCGGACTCGGCGTCGGCTCGGGGGAGGCTCTGAACGAGCACATCTTCGGCGACGCCTGGCCTTCCACCGACGTGCGCCTGGAGATGCTGGAGGAGGCCGTCGAGGTCATCCGGCTCCTGTGGGAGGGTGGCGTGAAAGATTACGAGGGCAGGCACTACGCTGTGGAGAACGCCCGCCTCTACACCCTTCCCGACGAGCCGCCCCCGATACTCGTCTCCGGCTTCGGTCCCAAGGCCGCCCGTCTGGCAGGTGAGATCGGGGACGGCTACATCAACGTCGGCCCCGATGCGGAGTTGCTCGAAGTCTTCCGCTCCTCGGGCGGCGGGGACAAGCTCGCCCAGGGCGGCTTCAAGGTCTGCTACGGCGAGGATAGGGACGAGTGCGTCAAGACCGCCTATAACACCTGGCCCAACGAGGCGCTGCCGGGCGAGCTCGCGCAGGTCTTGCCGACCCCGGCCCACTTCGAGCAGGCCACGCAGCTCGTGACGGAGGAGATGATCTCCGAGTCCATGCCGTGCGGCCCCGACCCCGAGCCCCACAGAGAGATGATCCACAGCTTCGCCGAGGCCGGTTACGAGGAGGTCTACATCCAGCAGATAGGCCCGAACCAGAAGGCCTTCTTCGACTTCTACGAGAAGGAGATCCTGCCCGAGTTCCACTAGGTCCTACCCCGGTGTAGAATTCGCGCATCTACTCGCGGGAGGCAGGTCGTGGGCAAGAAGGGTGGCGGATTAGGAACGACGCTCGTACTGGCGCTCGTCATTGTCGTGCTTGCTACGGGACTCGGACTAGGCCTATCCAGATACGGTTATCGCCTGCCTGTCGTAGGTTGGTTCTTTGACGTGCCGGTTCAGACTACGACAAGCCCCGTGGTCGTACAGGGTATACAGAGGCTGGATCAGCTCTCCACCGTGCGTTTCAACGAGTCCGTCGTCGTCACCAAGGAAAGCGGGGGTGAAGGGATCAGACAGCTTCTGACCGGTGAGAAGATAATACTCGTCGCGGAAGGAAACGTGGAGGCGGGGGTTGATCTCTCTGATCTAACCCACGATGACGTGCGTGTCGATGAGAAGAATCAGAGCCTCACTATCAAGCTCCCGGAACCACAGATTCTCTCAACTAGTCTGGATGAGAAACAAACTCGCGTCTATGACCGGGACGCGGGACTCGTTCCTCGCATCAACCCCAACGATGACCTTGCCGAGGAAGCCAGAGATGAAGCCCAGGATAAGCTGCTTGAGGCCGCTCGCAAAGATGACATCCTCGAGTACGCCGAGCGCAACGCCGAGGACAGCATCCGCTCGTTCGTGTCCACTTTAGGATTCGAGGAGGTACAGTTCGAGTAATCCTCAGCCCGCGGATTTGCTCACGGCCTGCGGCACCTCTGTCGCACCGTCGGTGCCCGGTTCTTCTTGGGGGTCGTAGCCGAGGTTGGGGGCGAGCCACTTCTCGGCCTCCTCAAGGGTCCAGCCCTTGCGCTCTGCGTAATCTTCGACCTGGTCGCGTCCGATCTCGGCTACGCCGAAGTACCTGGAGTCGGGATGGGAGAAGTAGTAGCCGCTGACCGCAGCGCCGGGCGACATCGCACAGCTCTGTGTGAGCGTGATGCCTGCATTGTTCTCGACGTCGAGCAAGCTCCAGAGGGTGCGCTTCTCGGTGTGCTCGGGGCAGGCAGGGTAGCCGGGGGCAGGACGGATGCCTCTGTACTCCTCACGGATCAGGGCCTCGCTGTCCAGCCTCTCGTCAGCTGCGTAGCCCCAGAACTCCCTGCGCACCCGCCTGTGCAGTAGTTCGGCGAAGGCTTCGGCGAGCCTGTCTGCGAGCGCCTTGACCATGATGGCGTTGTAGTCGTCGTTGTCCTCCTCGAAGCGTCGCGCCGCCTCATCGGCCCCGAGCCCCGCCGTTACGGCGAAGAGCCCAACGTGGTCTTCGAGGCCCGTGCTCTTCGGGGCGACGAAGTCGGCGAGCGAATGGTTCGGGCGGCCCGGCGGCTTCTGTTTCTGCTGGCGCAGGAAGTTGAGGCGGGTGAGCACCCCTTCGCGCGACTCGTCCGTGTAGACCTCTATGGAGTCGTCGGGAAGGGCGCCCGCGGGGAAGAGGCCGAAGACGGCGCGCGCCGTGAGCCACTTCTCGGCTATGACGCGATCCAGTAGCTCCTGGGCGTCGTCGAAGAGCTTTCTCGCCTCCTCGCCCTTCTCGAGGTCGTCGAAGATCTTCGGGTGGCTGCCCTTGAGTTGCCAGGAGTGGAAGAAGGGCGTCCAGTCTATGTAAGGGCGTACCTCCTCCAGCGCATAGTCGTCGAACGAGCGCACGCCGAGGACGTTCGGTTTCGGCGGTGTGTAGCCTTCCCAGTCGATCTTCATCCTGTTGGCGCGCGCCTTCTCAAGCGTCGTGAGGCTCGTCTTCGAGCGGCGTCCCGCGTGCTTCTGGCGAACCTGCTCGTAGTCGGCGGCGATCTGCTCGGCGTAGGCGGTCTTGCGCCCCTCGCTCACCAGGTTCTGGACCACGCCGACGGCGCGCGAGGCGTCTTTCACGTGGATGACGGGCTGCTCGTAGCTCGGTGCGATCTTGACGGCCGTGTGCGTCTGGGAGGTTGTCGCCCCACCGATGAGCAAGGGTATATCGAAGCCCTCACGC
>CADDZK010000409.1 GCA_902812425.1 Actinomycetota bacterium | reverse complement strand
TTATTAGCCTGATCGGCTGCCTCGTCGGCGTGGCGCTAGGCTCGCTGCTCGGCTACCTTTTCGTCCAGGGCTCGGGCGCAGGGGGCTTCGAGATCGAGTTCCACTACCCGAAGCTACCAGCCCTCGCGGCCCTGCTCTCCGGTCTCTTTATAGGCGTCTTCGCCGGCCTCCTCCCCGCCCGCTCCGCCGCCCGCAAAGACATCGTCGAGGCCGTCCAGTACGAGTAGAACATGCCCATCGGTACGAAGAGAAAGTTTTGGGAGCGTGTTCGGCAAGGTGGAGATAGACGGTGGCTCAGACGTAAGGAGAAGTCGCCGGCCTTCGATACCGGCCGGCGGCTCCTCCGTGTCGTCTACTGCGAGCTTTGAATAGCTGCTCTCAAGTCCTTCGGGGTCATCACGGGGGAGCATTCGACGGTCGCGCCCAGTTCTTGAAGCAAAGGCTCTAGCTTCGCGGGTATCTCGGAGGCTTCATCTATGCCGATGACGAGATATCCGCCTCGACTACCATCTACGGACCCGAAGTACGCCGCCTCGGGCTGGATCTCCCCGAGTATCGACTCCATCTTGTGCCCGATGCTTCCGTCCCTGATCCACCCGTTCGACTCGTCTGTCGTCGGGAAGCTGAACTTGAACATAAAGCGCATCCTCTTCCTCCTTTCTCGAACCCTGTTCCTGCCTGACTTTTCAGCGGTAAGTGCTCACGCTTCAGCCCGCAAAGTCGCCACGTCAAAGGGTCTCGGGCTGCCCATGACGCTGGCACTTTTCCAATCCTCCGGCCACTCACTTCTGGGCCTCTCCCAGCACAGTTCGACCATGTTGCCGTCTGGGTCCTGGATAAACACCGCCAGGCTAACGGTGAAATCAGCCGTTCGCGCTACCGTGGTCCCGGCCTCTACCGCCCGCCCCACGGTGGCTGCCAGCGCCTCTCGGGTGGGATGCAGGAGGGCGTAGTGATGCAGGCCCGTTACCCCGTGCGCCTGCGGCTTTCCACCCTGACCAGCCCGGGTGTCCAGGGCCAGGTGAGGATAATCTCCCGCCGAGAGGAAGGCCAGCTTCGGCAGCGTGAGCAGAACCCGGAGACCGAGCACGTCACGGTAAAAGGCCAGCGAGCGTTCGAGATCTGCGACGTTAAGGTGGACATGGCCCAGCTTGACCCTCGGATCTATAGCTACTTTCGGTTCGGATCTCTCCGTGCTCGTTGTCTCCACTGTCTATCTCCTAGTGACTGACTTCTTGTACACTGCCCCAGGTTCTCAATCCCGGTCTTTGTCGCTCTGGCGCCTCGCTCCTTTCGTTCTTCCACCAAGCTCTCTTTGGTGCTAAGCTCACCTTAGCCGGACATAGGAGCGTGGTCTATCCCAGAAGACCTGGGATTTTTTGGCCACCAATCGTCCCGGGGTGAAGAGATGCCCACCAGTGCGACCCAAGAAGATCGAGCCTTCGCCGAGGTAAAGCGGCTCTGCACCGCGGGGCTTGGTGAGGCGACGTTGCTTCGCGAGGTACTCGAACGCGTGCGGCAAGCGGTGCCGGCTGAGGCGTACTGCTTCAGCGCGACCGACCCCGCGAGCGGGCTGATGACGCGCGCCTTCGTCGAAGGTATGGGAGGTGAGGAGGGAGCGCGCGTCTTCTTCGAACGGGTCTACCTGGAGGAGGACGTGAACGGATTTCACGTTATGTCTCGCAGGTGGGTAGATCGCCCGGTGGCCTTGCTCTCCGAGGTAACCGGCGGCAAGCTGGAGCGCTCTCTGCGATACAGGGAGCACACCGGCCCCCTAGGACTTCACTACGAGCTGCGCGGAGTCTGTAGCGTGGGCAAGGAGCGCTGGGGCGGGATAGACCTTACCAGGGAGCGTGGTCGCCCCGACTTCGACGATCGAGAAGTCGCGCTCCTGCGCCGGCTCGCACCACACCTGGGCGCCGGTCTCAGGGCGGCGGTGCTGCTTTCGCAGGATGCCCTTGAAGCCGGGGAGAATGGTGTCCCCGGGGTACTGGTCCTCGACCACCGCAGATGGTCGGTCTCCCACTACAACGCGCCGGCCGAGCGCCTGCTCGGAGAACTCGAAGAGCTTAGTCCTGGATGGCAGGAAGGTGACCTTCCCCCGGCGCTCAGTTCGGTGGTGGGGGCGGTGCTGAGGGCCCTGAAATACGAGACCGAGCGAGATCAAGCCAGCGTCCCACGTCTGTGCGTCAAGGCCCGCTCCGGGCGGTGGTTGACGCTGCAGGGCACCCTCACCGAAGCACGCCCTGGACACCCGAGCGAGATGATGATCATTATCGAACCCGCTGGACCAAGAGAGATAACCTGGATCAAGGCAACCGCTTATGGACTTAGCAGCCGCGAAAAGGAGGTCGTAGAACTGGTGGTACGCGGCGCCTCCACCAGGCAGATAGCCACGAGGCTTTACATCTCCGAGTACACGGTGCAGGACCACCTCTCGAATATATTCGACAAGGTCGGCATACGGGGCCGCAAGGCCCTCGTGAGACGCCTGTTCTATGACAACCTCTATCCATCCCTGAGACCGTAGAAGCGACGCTGAGTCGGCAGTGAGAGGGTTCGAGCATCCCTGAGGGCTTCTGCTATCCGCACGCTCCGCACCCCGCGCGTGCGTCGTCGAGGCCGTCCGGCACAAGCAGGGTCTCCGACGTTCCCTGATCCCACCCCGTACGCTTCGGGGTCTAGAATGGACCGGTAGTGTCTCCCTTGGAAGGTCGGTCGGTGAAGGAACGATGGTCGGAGAGAAGCGGGGAAGACGATGCTCCGTTTGAATCCGTAACCTCGCAGTGGTGGTCTTTTTCCTCTCTGGTCCCCGCATTTACCGGAGCGCTCTGGTTGTGGATGGTGGCGCGGGGCGAGATGGCGCTCTTACTGGGAGCATTGCCCGGGGCGCTGCTGCTAGGTACGGGGCTCTCGGGGTTTCTGTGGGACACGGGGTCGAGGACCCTGCAATACATGGCGCTGGCCTCCGGCCTCGGAGTGGCCCTCTCTCTCCCCGTAGCCCTGCTCTTCGGCCCGATTATCGGTGTCGTGCTCGCGGCAACCTCGGCGGCGAGCTTCCTCGCGAGCGGCTACCTGGCTCTCGGCGAGCACCGCTGTCCTTCCGGCGTTCCGGCCCCGAAGACAACTCCCGGCTTCGCCCTTATGGCCGCCACTGACGAGGTCATGATGTGCGCCATCATCCTCACGACGTGGCCCGTGGCGGTGGGCCCTATCGCCACCCGCGTCAGGCGCGAGGCCTCCGAGGCTTACCCGCTGTTCGAAGAGAGAGGTTGGTTGGCCAGGCCTGCCACATACCACAGGGAACCCCCGCCGCTAGAACGGTACGAGATCAGATCCATCAACCATCTTGGAAGGGAGATCGAGCGCCTCACCTTCGATAGCCACTACGAGCCGCGCGCGGAGGAACCTGGCAGCGGGCGCTGGCTCTCCC
>CADDZK010000408.1 GCA_902812425.1 Actinomycetota bacterium | reverse complement strand
GTCATAGAGAGCTTCAGTCCGGGCACGCTGGAGCGGTGGAACCTCGGCTACGAGAGGCTCGCTGAGATCAACGCGGGCCTCATCCTCACCCGCGTCACGGGCTTCGGCCAGTTCGGTCATTACAAGAACCGTCCCGGCTTCGGAACCCTGGCCGAGTCCATGAGCGGTTTCGCCCACGTGACGGGCCAGCCCGACGGGCCGCCTACCCTCCCCCCCTTCGGGCTCGCCGACGGCATCGCCGCGCTCGCGACCGCCGTCGCCATCCTGACAGCGCTCAGGGCCCGCGACGCCACAGGGAGAGGACAGGTCGTCGACCTGGCGATCATCGAGCCCATCTTCACCGTCCTCGGGCCGCAAGCGACGGTCTACGACCAGCTCGGTGTGATCCAGCAGCGCAGCGGCAACCGCTCCGTGAACAACGCGCCAAGAAATACGTACGAGACGAAGGACGGGCACTGGGTCGCGGTCTCGACCAGCGCCCAGAACATAGCAGAGCGCGTGATGCGCCTCGTCGGGCACCCCGAGTACATAGACGATCCGTGGTTCGCGAAGGGCTCGGAGCGGGCCAAGCACGCGGACGAGCTAGACGCTGCGGTGGGGGCCTGGATCTCGGAGCGCACCCAGGAGGAGGTCGTCGCCGCCTTCGAGGAGGCAGGGGCCGCCGTCGCCCCCATCTACGACATCGAGGGCATCATGGGCGACCCCCAGTACGAGGCCCTGAACTCGATCATCACGGTCGACGACGCTGAACTGGGCCCCGTAAAGATGCAGAACGTCCTCTTCCGACTCTCCGAGACGCCGGGAGAGGTCAGGTGGTCGGGTCCCACCCTGGGAGAGCACAACGAAGAGGTCTACGGGGAGATCGGCATAGGCAAAGAGGAGCTTGAGGAACTGTCCGAGAGAGGCATTCTATGAACCTTCCGCCGGTCCGGAGCTACCTCTACGTACCCGGCGACGACGCGCGCCGCATCGAGAAGGCGCTGGCGAGCGAGGCCGACGCCGTCGTCCTCGACCTCGAAGACGCCGTCGCCCCGAACCGCAAGGAGGCGGCGCGCGAGACGGCCGCGCGCATCCTCGAGTCGGAGCAAGAGAAACCTGTCTTCGTCAGGGTGAACGCCGTGGGGACAGAGCTTGCGGCGGCGGACATAGATGCTGTCGTGGGGGGCCATCTGGCCGGGTTGCGGCTGCCGAAGGTAGAGTCGGTCGAGAGCGTGAGGCTCGTGGCAGAGACGCTCCACGAACTGCGCAGCGAGGCCACCATACAGTGTCTGATCGAATCCGCCCTCGGCCTTGAGCGGGCGTTCGAGATCTCAAGCTCCCACGAGAGGGTCACGGGCATAAGCCTCGGCGAGGCTGACCTCGCCGCCGACCTCGGCGTCGGCGACGAGGCCGGGCTCCTCTACGCGCGCTCGCGCATAGTGAGCGCAGCCCGCGCCACAGGGCTCCCGCACCCGCCGCAGAGCGTGTACACGGACGTCCGCGACCTCGACGGATTGCGCCTTTCCACCGAAGAGGGGAAACGCCTCGGCTTCGTCGGACGCTCGACCATCCACCCTTTCCAGGTCCCCGTAGTCAACGAGGTCTTCACCCCGACGGAGGAGGAGGTCTCGGAGGCCGAAGAGCTGCTCGACCGGCTCGAGGGTGAAGCGGCTTCCGGCACGGGCGCGTTCGTGCTCGGGGACGGCCGGTTCGTGGACAGGGCCGTCGTCGAGTCTGCGCGCCTGACACTCTCCCTGGCGCGCAGGGACGTGGTGGCGTGAGCGACGGTCTGCTTCGGGCGATCGAGGGCGGCACGGAGGTCTACGATCTGGCACAGCCGCTCGCCGCCGAGACGCCCCACTCGCCGAACCACCCGCCCTTCAGGATGGCGCTCATACGCCGTCACGGCGACATGGTGCGCGAGGACGGCAGCTCGGCGGCGAACGAGTTGATCTCGACCGGCGGCCATACGGGGACCCACGTCGACGCGCTCGCCCACGTCTCCTGCATGGGCCACCTGCACGGCGGCACTCCCGCGGACGAGGCCCAGCGGGGCGGACGCTTTTCGGCGCTCGGCGTCGACACCATCGAGCCGATGGTCTGCCGCGGCGTGCTGCTCGACGTCGCCGGTCTGCACGGCGTAGACGTTCTCCCCGCCGGATACGGGATAACGGTCGAGGATCTCGCATCAGCCGAAAGAGAGGCTGGCGTGGAGGTGCGCGCCGGGGACGTCGCCCTCGTCCGCTCCGGCTGGGCGTGGCACTTCGCCGACGCCGGGGCCTTCGTCGGGCACGAGACGGGCGTGCCGGGCCCGACGGAGGAGGCCGCGCGCTGGCTCGCAGAGAGGGGCGTACGGGCTACGGGAGCAGAGACCATAGCCTACGAGCAGATAAAGCCCGAGGTCGGGCACGCTCTGTTGCCCGTCCACCGCCTGCTCCTCGTCGAGCGCGGAATCCACATCATCGAGGTCATGAACCTCTCGGGGCTCGCGGAGGCCGGCGTATACGAATTCCTTTTCGTACTCGCTCCGCTCACAATAGTCGGTGGGACGGGCTCCCCCGTGCGTCCTCTGGCGGTGGTGCAGCGGTGACGCCGGAGACCCTGCTGCATGAGGTCTGCCGGTTCGCGGCGGGCGTACGGGACGGCGGGCTAGAAGAGATCATTCTCAGGGATGCAAGAAGGCGCGTCACCGACATTATCGGCATAGCCCTCGCGGCGAGCGGGATGGAGCCGGCCGCGATCGTGGGAGCGGTCGTCGAAGGCTGGGGCGGCGAGGAGCAGGCAGGCGTCATAGGACGCAGCCAGAAGTTCCCGGCGGCGAGCGCCGCCCTCATGAACGGCACACTCGCCCACTCCCTCGACTACGACGACACGCACCTGCCCTCCGTGCTGCACCCGAGCGCCGCGGTCGTGCCTGCGGCGCTCGCCGCCGCCGAGGCTTCGGGGGCGACGGGCCGGGATCTCCTGTGTGCCGTAGCCGCCGGCGACGAGCTGGTCGTGCGCGTTGGGATGGCAGGCTACGATCCCACTTTAGGCAACTCCATCTTCTTCGAGAAGGGATTGCACGCGACCTCCATCGCAGGGACCCTGGGCGCCGCGCTGGCGGCTGCGATGGTCTACGGGCTCGCGGAAGAGGAGATCGGGCACGCCGTCGCCATCTCGGCGAGCATGGGCGCTGGCATCATCGAGGCGAACCGCACGGGAGGGACGGTCAAGCGCATCCACTGCGGCTGGGCCGCGCACGCAGGCATCACCGCCGCCGAGCTCGCCGCCCGCGGCCTTACAGGACCTCCGACGGTCTTCGAGGGCCGCTTCGGCTTCCTTCAGGCTTACCTCGACGAAGGGGCGGACGCAGAGGCCCTGACGCGAGGGCTCGGGGAAGACTGGGAGATAAGAAGGGTCTTCTTCAAGCCCTACCCCGCAAACCACTTCACCCACGCCGGGATAGACGCAGCGATACGC
>CADDZK010000407.1 GCA_902812425.1 Actinomycetota bacterium | reverse complement strand
GCTATCATGGAGCCCTCGGACCATCGGGGCTATGCAACGGGCCATCTCGGCTCGCGCGTCGTTCGACGGCTCACCGACGGCGAGATCGTCCATGACCTTCGTGGCTGCTTCTCCGGTAACGTCGCGGTGGTTCGGGGACCTGTAGTGGTCGGCTATGGCGTTGCGTGCGATCCGAAACGCCCAGGCGTACAACCGGTCGGCGGACGAGAGCGCGTCGATGTTCCGCTGCATCCTTACGAAGACATCCTGGACGATGTCTTCCGCGTCCTCGGGGTTACCGACGCGCCGCCCCACAAACCCGTGCAACCTTGACCGCAGCTCGCGCCAACGGTCTTCCTCGCTCCGCGCGCTGCTCACAGGCTCGTCCTCGCTTCCAAACCGGCGATCAGCGGCACCCGCAGGTGGAGTGGATCGCGTCACCGCAGCAACCCGCCTTCTCTGCCGGGTCGCAACAGCCCGCCTGTTCCGCCGTGGAGCAGCACGAGGAAACCTCCCTCGCCGCGTCGGTCCCGGCGAAGAAACGCTTGAGGTTCTCGGGCACGTCTACGAAGGGTGTCTCCTCGCTCTGCGCGTCGCCCGAAGGCCCAACCTCGGCGAGTATAGCCTCCACGATCAAGCCGGTCGGTGCCTCGGTGTGTCGCTCGCCGCGGTAGTCCCATACCCGACAGTCTACCCCGCCGTCGCAGCCGCACAGCTCGCCGCACTCCGAGCAGGAACTCTCGGTCAGATCGCCGGCGATGTCGCGGCCGTTAACCCTGATGGTTGGAGAGCTCACGAAGCCGAGCTCACGGGCTTGCGCCTCGGTCTGAACTAGCGTCTTGTGGACCTCGATTGCGGTCCCCAGCGAGTCGAGCACCGGCAGGACGGTCTCCACCGCCGCGTCGAGGGTGGCGTCGCTCGCGCGGCATCGGGAGCAGGTGGTGAGGTCGAGGTACAGGAAGTCCACCTCTACGGTCCGGCTCGCCGGGACGGATCTGCTCGTGGTCACGTGGGTGCCTCCTTCTATGGCGCTTCGGATAGCGAACAACTCACCCATAGAGACGGAAAGATCGTGAGGTGGATGCAAGCTTGCGGCTCCCCGAGGGCGACCGTGTCCTGGAAGCGCAGAGACGGTTCAGGGACCTGAGGGCAGGGTGAGAGTGAAGGTGGCCCCGCCGCCTCTGGCGTTTCCGGCGGTGAGCTCGCCACCCTGGGCGTGCGCGAGGTCATGGGCGATGGCGAGGCCGAGGCCTGTACCGCCTCCTCCCCTGCTGCGTGCCGCGCTCTGTGTGTCCGCCCTGTAGAAGCGCTCGAAGACGCGCTCCAGGTTCTCGCGGGCGATCCCCGGTCCGGTGTCCGTAACGGTCGCCTCGATGTGCCTGTCCACGATGCTGCCCTCTACCGTTATCGTGCCGCCTGCGGGCGTAAAGCGGAGGGCGTTATCGAGGAGGGCGGCGAGGATCTGGCCCGTACGGCCCGCGTCACCGCGCGCCGGGAGCTTCTTGCCCGAGTGGTGGACCTCCAGGTGCTTGTCCTCGGCGACGGCGCGGGCCGCGAAGCGTTCAGAAGTCTCGGAGAGGACGAGGGCGAGGTCGAAAGGTTCGCGGGAGACGGAGACCTTCTGTGCGTCCAGGCGCGCAAGGAGCAGGAGGTCCGAGAGCACCGCGCTCATCCTGTCGGTCTCGCCGAGCAGGTCGTCGACGAGCTCGCGGTTCTCTTCAGCCAAGCTCGGATCGTCGAGGCCGCGGGAGAGGACCTCGGCGTCGGCCCGGATCAAGGTCAGCGGCGTCTTGAGCTCGTGGGAAGCATCTGCGATGAACGTCCGCTGCCTGCCGAACGCCTCCTGAACGGGACGCATAGCCCGCCGCGACATGAAAAGTCCTCCTGCGGCCGCGAGTACCAGCGCCCCGAGGCCCGTAAGGACAAGCACGAGGATCAGGCGGTCTACTATCCCCTCGACCACCGCAGGCGAACGCGCGACCTGCAAGACGACCAGCGTCCCCGACTGCACGGCGGGCGAGCTCGCCACCCGCACCCTGCCCTCAGGTCCCTTGATCGTCGCCGAGATCATCTTCCCTTCGTGAAGAGATTCCCGGGCCAGCCGCTCGGAGGGAAGACCCAGTGAGGTAGCGGTAGGGTTCTCTTGGAGCGTGCGTCCATCCGGGGTGATGATGATCCAGCCGTAGCTGTTGGGATCTTCGAGTATGGCGCTCTTATCCGTCCCTGATAGAGACCCGTTTACGAGGCTTTTTACCTTCTGATCCAGCAACTTGTCCTGCTGGATCGTGACCTGCCTGTGGAAGCTTATTACCACGACGACGCCGAAGACCAGCAGGATGAGCGCCAGTATGCCTACGTAGCCCATCGTCAGGCGCCGCCGGATGTGATCGAACATTAGCGCTGCCCTGGTTGCGGCTCGAACGTGTAGCCGACGCCGCGGACGGTACGGATGTGGGAGGCGCCATCACTGCGGTCGAGCTTTTTGCGGAGGTAGGAGACGTAGAGGTCGACGACGTTCGCGTAGACCTCGGGCGAGGCGCCCCACACGGTGTCGAGCAGGACCGCGCGGGTGAAGACCTGCCCGGGGCGCTGGAGCAGGGTGGCGAGTAGGGCGAACTCCTTGGCCGTCAGGTCCACGGTCTCTCCCCCATGACGGACCACGTGGCGCACGGGGTCGAGCGTAACGTCGCCGGCTCTTAGGACCGCGCCGTCTCTCTCTTCGCCCCAGGGACGCCGGGTGAGCGCCCGCACGCGGGCGAGCAGCTCGGGGAAGGCGAACGGTTTGGGGAGGTAGTCGTCCGCACCCGCGTCCAGGCCCTCCACGCGGTCTTCGATCTGGTCTCGTGCCGTCAGCATGATCGCCGGCGTCCCGACCTCGGCGGCCCTGAGCCTCTTCACCAGCTGGACGCCGCTCAGCTCGGGGAGCATCCAGTCAACGATCAGGAGGTCGTATTCTCCGGCCAGAGCCCGCACGAGCGCCTGCCGGCCGCTCGCCTCCGTCTCGACGGCGTAGCCCTCCTCTGTGAGGACCCGTGAGATCAGGCGCGCCAGCCTCTCCTCATCCTCTACAACCAGGATCCTCATCATCTACTTATTATCGCCGCTACGGGGCGACTCTGCCTCTATACGGCCTTTTCTGTGAAAACCCTCATGGACCGCAAAGGCTCTTCACACAATGGAAGTCCAGACTGCGAGCAGAGATTACACACCGTCTGAGGAGGAGAGTTGGCGACCTACCCTAAAACTCGCAAAGAGACGGAGGCCCCGAGGCTCCTTGCGGCCTATATGGCGCGCATCGGCAGGGGCGAGCTTTTGAGCCACAGGGAGGAGGTGGAGCTCGGGCGCAGGGCCAGGGCCGGCGACCGTGAGGCCAGCCAGCGGCTCGTCGAGAAGAACCTCAGGCTGGCCGTCTCGGTGGCCAAGAAGTACCGCGGGCAGGGTCTGCCCTTCGAGGACTTGATCCAGGAG
>CADDZK010000406.1 GCA_902812425.1 Actinomycetota bacterium | reverse complement strand
CGATGGCCCCGCCCGCTACCGCCACGGAAGCGAAGGCGAACTGAAGGCCGACCGTGGCAGCCACGCTCCCGAGGACGGGTCCGAGGAGCGCCCCGACGACGGCCGCGCTGACCATCACCCCGATCATCTCCGCCCTCCTGTCCTCCGGCGCCCGGTCCACGAGCCAGGTAAAGGCCGCTACCCACGAGAGCGCGCTACCGAACCCGGCGACGAACCGCGCGACTACCAGCAGCCACGTCGCGTCCGCGAGCGCGAACATCACGCTGGTTATGGACATCAGGATCAAGCCGACGAGGGCCGTGATCCTCACCCCCGAGCGCGAAGCCAGATACCCGCCGGGGGCGCTGCCCACGAGGACGCCAGCCCCGTAGGCCCCGCTCAGGATGCCGACAGCGGCCTTCGAGAGGCCGAACTCCCCCTTGAAGAGAGGGACGAGCGGCGTGAGCGCGGCGTAGAAGATCGTGTCCACGAGCACGATCGCACAGCTGAGGGCAAGGAGTCGTCGCACGGCGATTATTCTAATGCCTGAGTGCTAATCGCGGACCCGAAGCTTTCACGGCGCGCTTGGTTCTGGCTGCTAACATGAGAGGCATGAGGAACATCAACACTATATTTACCGGCTGGCTCGCGTGGAAGCGCAGGGGGCCTGCGAACAGGGTTCTGTTCGTGCTCTCGCTCTCGCTGGCCGCCTTCGTCACGCTCGCTTTCGCGTGGGCTTCGCTCAACCCCGACCCGGGCAACTTCGCTCGCTACTTCGCGTTTTACTGGGTGTGGGGGCTCTGCGCCGTCGGGGTGCTCCTCGGGATGGCCGAGTACAAGACGAGCCCCCTGCGTGAGGGCAGGGAACGCGGTCACCTCTTCATCCTCCTGTACATCGGGGCGCTGCTCATCGTGACTCGCGCTTTAAACATGCTCCTCTACTTCGGCTAGCGGTTTGTACAGGGCCCTGCTCTTCGACCTCGACGGCACGCTCGCTGAGACCGACTCTTTGCACCTGCCGACGTGGGTCGATGTTCTCGAACCTTATGGTATCGAGGTGGACGAGGAGTTCTACAAAGAGAGGATCAGCGGTAGGAGCACGCATGAGATCGTGCGCGACCTCCTCCCAGACCTCACGGACGAGGAGGGGAGGTCCATCGGCGACGCCAAGGAGGCGAGCTTCCGCGAGCGCGCCACAGAGCTCGAGCCCCTTCCCGGTCTGGTGGACTTTATAGAGCGGGGCAGGGAGCGGGGGATGCGCATCGCGCTCGTCACCAACGCTCCCGAGGAGAACGTGGAGGCGATTCTGCTCGCCCTGAAACTGCGAGACTTCTTCGATACCGTCATCCTCGCAGACGAGTTGAAGGCCGTGAAGCCGGACCCCGCACCATACAGGGCCGCCCTGAAGAAGACCGGCGTCCTCGCAGAAGAGGCCCTCGCTTTCGAGGACTCTGTCTCTGGCATCTCCTCCTCCGTCGGGGCGGGCGTCCCGACCGTGGGTATCGCCTCTACCCAGGACCCCCAGAAGCTCCTCGCGGCGGGAGCTTTCATGACGGCGAAGGACTTCACCGATCCAGAACTGGGGGCTCTGATCGGCGCTTAGGTGCCGACGTGACCTTACAGGGAAGCCTTGAGGAACTCCCGTAGCCTGCGCGCGTACTCGGGATGCTCGTAGGCCTCGACGTGCCCGTAGCCTTCCAGCTCCCAGAAGGGAGCCTCGGGGTAGGCCGCAGCGAAGATCCTCGCCTGCGCGAAGGGCACGATGGCGTCCTCCGTCGAGTGGATTATGAAGAGCGGCACACCCTCGTCTGCGAGCATTGCGGCCTCCTTCTTCGGCACTACCTCCCAGGGGCCGAAGTCGGGGAAGAGCCTCCCCGCGAGCAGTATCGCGGGCCTGAGAAGCCCCCCGAAGCGTATGAACTCGGGTATCTTCCCTTTCAGAAGTAGCGGGAGGTCCGCGTATCCTGCCTCCTCGACGACCGCGGCCACCCCTGTACCGGGGGCGGCGCGCAAGGCCGTCGCGCCCCCCATAGACCATCCGTGGAGCACGACGTTTCCCGACTCGAAGCCTTGCTCCTTTAGCCAGGCGAGCGCGCCGCGCACGTCGCGCACCTCCCTGTAGCCCAGAGTGCGCCGTGAACCGCCGGACTCGCCCTGGGCCCGCAGGTCGAGCAGGAGCACACCGTAGCCGGCGTCGTGGTAGACGGGGACGGTCTGCAAGATGTGCTCGTCGAACTTGTACCCGCCCCAGCCGGGGACGAGCACCGCGGCCTGCGACGCGTTCTCAGCGGGCACCCACCAGGCGCTCAGGCCGACCCCGTCCGTGCTCTGGATCTCGACCTCCCTGTATCCGAGCCCGACGGAGGCAGGCGTCGCCTCGGAGCGCCTGCGCATCGGGGAGGTCATCCATAGGACGACGAGCAATCCCGCGCCCAGATACCCGAGAGCCAGGGTGACCAGAACGACGAGCGTGCGGCCGAGGGTCATTCTCCGGAGATCAGACGCTAAAGAACGACTTCCACCGTGACCCCGGACGCCTCCTCGTCGAGCGCGACGGTGAGGACACCCTCTGCGAGATCCGGCGCCCGCTCCTCACCGTCGACGAGGACGCTCTGCGCCGTCGTGATGCCGTGCAGAGCCAGGCGTACCTCTGTGCGCTCGGGTGCGAACGAGCCCTCGCGTTCGCCGAGACGGACGGTGACGCGGTCCTCCGAGGCCTCGCAGGAGATCTTGCGTCTCGCGTACTCACCTTCTCTGTAGCCGAAGCCGTTCCCCGCGTCCTCGTAGAGGGTGGTCTCTCCCGTACCCGGGGCGGGGCGGACGTGGAGCGTCAGCGGGTCGGTCGGCCTCTCGCCCGTGTGGGCGGCGTCGGGGCCTATCGGGACCGGTGTATTTGCTCTGGCGTAGAGGGCAGGCTCGCCTAAAGGAGCGTGCGCGAGCACGTGGGCCGGGCCGTCGAAGCGTTCGCCGCTCCAGTAGTGGAACCAGGTGCCCTCAGGCAGGTAGACGTGACGGTGCTCGACGCCGGGGCGGGTTATCGGGGCGACGAGGATGGCGTCGCCGAGCAGGAACTCGTCGTCGGCCGTGTAGGTCGTCTCGTCTTCCGGGTACTCGAAGAGGAGCGGGCGCAGTATGGGCGCGCCCGTGCGGTGGCACTCCTCGAAGAGGGAGTAAAAATAGGGGAGAAGTCGCTGGCGGAGTTTGATCATCTCCCTGCATACCGACTCGTAGGGCTCGCCGAAGGCCCAGGGCTCCTGCCGGCGGGTCCCCAGCATGGTGTGGTTGCGGCAGAAAGGCTGGAAGACCCCGAACTCCGTCCAGCGGGCCAGGAGCTCCCCGTTGGTGTCGCCACCGAAGCCCACGATGTCCACCCCTGCCCACGCGATACCGGAGAGGCCGAGGTTCTGGAGCTGGGGCATGCTCATCCACAGGTGCTCCCACCAGGAGGAGTTGTCCCCCGTCCATTGCATCGCGTGGCGCTGCAGCC
>CADDZK010000405.1 GCA_902812425.1 Actinomycetota bacterium | reverse complement strand
CCCTACCGCGCAGGCAAGGTGAACTGCTCGGGCAATAAATATACAGGACCCATCCATGAGTACGGTCACGGCACGGGATGCGAGTCCATAACCGGAGGCGCCTTCGTTCCCGACGGTTTCTGGCCCTCCTCCTACGACGGGGCATACCTCTTCGGCGATTACGTGTGCGGCAAGATCTTCAAGCTCACCCCCAAGGCCGGGGGTGGCTTCAGGCGCACTACGTTCGCGCGTGGGCTGGGTCCGGGTCCCATCGCGATGGCCTTCGGTCCGTACAAGACGACCGGCCAGGCCCTCTACTACACGACCTTCGCCGGCGGCGGAGAGGTACGCCGCATCGCCAACACCGCGGGCAACCAGGCCCCGGTCGCGGTGGCCAGAGTTGTGGGAGATAACTACGGCCCGCTGACGATGAACTTCGACGGCTCGGGGAGCACAGACCCTGACGGCGATACCTCCCTGACCTACCTCTGGGACTTCGGCGACGGCACGGCGCCGCAGGAGACGACCCTCCCCACAACGAGCTACACATATCAGATGGCGGGCAGGTACACGGTTACGCTGACGGTCGAGGACAGCAAGGGCAAGACCTCAGAGCCTGACGCTGTCGAAGTCTTCCCCGGCGATACCCCGCCCGAGCCGGTGATCGAAACCCCGACAGAGGGGACGACCTTCCGCGTGGGCCAGCCCTTCACGGCGACCGCCTCGGTCACCGACGCCGAAGACGACGGCGATGCGGACGCGACGACCGCGCCCACCCTGGAGTGGGAGGTCCTCCAGCACCACGATGGCAACCACACGCACCCGTGGGCATCGGGGACGGGCAGCCAGTTCGAGTTCCCGGCGCCTGCACCCGAGGGCCTGTACTCCACAGATCCCCAGAAGAACTATCTGGAGATAAGGCTTGCGGCCACCGACTCGCTGGGGCTCTCGAAGACGGTGACCCGCGAGCTGCACCCAAGGACGGTCGACGTCCGCTTCCAGACGGAGCCCCTGGACTTCAGGCTGCGGATCAACGGGACCGTCAGGCGGGCGCCGCGAGAGCTCACCTCGTGGGAGGGCTACGACCTGAACGTGGACGCCATGCGCCAGAAGGACAGGCGTGGCCGGCTCTGGGCATTCGAGTCCTGGTCTGACGGTGGAACCAAAGCGCACACTATTGAGACCCCCAACACTCCGGAGACTTACACGGCGACCTTCCGCAGAATCCGGCGCTGATCCTCTAGGGTTGGCTTTGCTGAACTGAAAAGCACGGATCGGCATCTTCTAGGCAAGCAATGGTGCCGATGAGGATACTACATGTCGAACAGACACGCCTTCGCTGCTAAGCATGTGGCAAATGCTACGTGTGGACAGACGATGCTCCCAACTGTCTGCAAAAGCACGATACTTTAGTCTACAATTGGCCGCTGCCAGCATATGTTTGTTATAGTGCGCGGCGAGGCGGATCTAAAGAGGTTTTGCACGTTTTGAGCGACCAGTTAATCATCGCGGGTTTTCACCGGAGTGGCACGTCGGCGACCGCTCGGCTTTTGCATCGCGCCGGGTTGTTCCTCGGCTACGAGCTCCTTGAGGCGCTGCCGTCGAACCCATACGGGCACTTCGAGGACAAGGAGGTGGTGACCCTCCACAGTCAGATGCTTGCCGATAATGAGCAGACGTGGATGGTCGGTGAGCCCTTTCTACCAGTGGTGGGCGAGCGCCGTTGGCGAAGAATGCGCCAAATTATAGAGCGCCGCAATGCCGAACAGGTGATCTGGGGGTTCAAAGACCCACGGGCGTGCCTGTTCCTGATGCTCTGGAAGTACCTGCTTCCAAACGCTAAGGTCCTCATTGTCTACCGGCATTTTTCATCCTCCACCTACTCGCTCGGGCAGCGCCATTCGAGTGACCTATTCCAAGGTAGGGGAAGCGAGTTAGTGCACCGGCGCTTCTGGGAAGAGCCGGATCTAGCACTGCGTATGTGGCTGGTGCATAACAAGGCGCTGGTAGAGTTTGCCCGAGCTTACCTGGAGGACACTTTAGTCATCTCCCTAGACATGATTCGAGATGGATTCCCGCTGATATGGGCGTTGAATAGGCGCTGGCGCTTGGACTTGGCGGAGGTGCCGACAGCGGAGGTCTTCGATCCGAGTGTGACAACAGGACGAATCAGTACACAACGTCTGTCCGATCGAGAGTTGATCGGGGAGGTTATGGCGACTTGGCGGACGCTGGAGGGGCTGAGTCGCAGAACAGAGAGGATGCTAGGAAAAGGGGTAGCGGTTGTCGGATAGTAAGTTCTTCACCACGACCGACATAGACCTCTTGAGGATGGAGAACGAACTTCTGGCCTTTGAGGTTCGATTCCTCAAGGCACGCTTGGCTGAGTCGATGCGGACCCCCGGATCTGCTGTGGGTGCGGCATCGATGAGCCGGATTTCGCATCTTGAAGAGGCAGAGAATGATCTCGTGTTGTTGCTGAGACGCATCGGGTCCAGTCCGCTTGGCCCAATCTTCCGGGCGAGCGGCAATTTTCGAACCCTTGAGAAGCGATACATTCGCTCGCAAGGAGATCGCGCCCTGACTCCTACTGAGCGGGCGGTGTACCTTGAGGGTGCGGAGAAGGATCTTGTGTTGCTGCTGCGGCGCCTCGGTAGGGGACCACTAGGAATGATGTTTCGGCGCAGAAAGAGCTTCCGTACGCTGCAGCAGCGCTACCTGTAGGATTGAATGAATAGAAACCCTACGAAAAAAAAATGCGCCGAGTACCCGGCCTTCTACGCTGGGCGGTTCTTCGACCAGGTTAAGGGCGCAAATCTGTCCGGCGAGCACGATGTCCTGAGCGACTGGGACGTGCTCTCTACGCGCTTAGATGCAACGTTGGAGCGGGTAAGCACATTGATAGTACTGGACTTGTTCTCGTTCCCGTTTGAGACAATGACGGGAGAACGCAAAGACGTGCCCTTGATATTGGTTCTTCCTTCAGAGTTCGAGGCAGAGTTTCTAATCGCCGTGTTCGGTGAACCGGCCTTCAAACGTCAGGGCTTCTTCGACCGAATTGCTACTGGAGACGATGCGATGTGGGAGAAGCTGCGCCAGAGATACGGCTGGGCCGAGGGCCAACGCCTCGTAATTAGAGGCAACCCTCCGAAGGAGGTGGCGGAGGAGATAGGAGCCCTACTCGAGGCTGAGTCTGCTCCCGCAGACTTTTTCGACGAAGAGGAGTACGATGCTATCCAGTATTGGAGTGAGCGCGGCGACGCGCTGGCTGACCTCTCGCCACACCGGGCGATATGCAGTGTGCATCACGATTGGAGGTTCAACAAAGCGATACATCTTGCTCAGGCGGTTCTCCTAGAGCCGCAGTTCGTCGCTGCGCGCGGGAATCGTGATGAGAGCGTTCCTTTCAGCGTACTGGAGATCGGGACCGGGATTGGACGCTGGGCGGCGAGTTTCGACCTCAGCACAACCCGCTTCGTCGGCGTGGA
>CADDZK010000404.1 GCA_902812425.1 Actinomycetota bacterium | reverse complement strand
GCGTAGTGCATCCTTATGAACGCCTCGGCCCTATCCGAGATGACGTCCGTCTCATTGTCCTCTGCGCGGTCGTAAGTACGGGCGTCGCCCTGGTTGTTGAAGGAGAAGGAGTCCGCGTTGTTGAACGGCTCGCGCATGGCGAACCACCTGTCCCAGCCCGGAGGGATGCGCTTCTCATCGTATGAGTTCTCATACTTGCCGAAGAACCCCGTCTTATAGCCTACTTCCTTCAGGCGAGTTGCGAAGGTATCTTGTTCCATACCTGCATCCTTCATCTGCTGGTAGGCTCCCTTGGTGAGCGTGATCCCGGTGTTGTGGGAGTATCTCCCCGTAAGCAGAGAGGCGCGGCTGGGACCGCAGATCGGCGTCGCCGCAAATGCTTGCGCGAAGCGGGTGCCGCTGGCCGCAATCTCCGTCATCAGAACGGGCATCGCCCACAGGCTCGATGCGGTCTGGTCATCCGTACATATCACCAGCAAGTTAGGAGCCATGCCATCCTCTCTGTTGGACACTCTGGCGAGAAGGCGCGCGAGCCGTCTCTTGCGGCTGCGCCTCCTTGGGGAGAGCCCGAGCACGATCGGCAGGAGAATCGCACTCAAGGCACCTTTGATGAAAGCCTTCCGATCCATCAGCAAAATGGGCGCGAGGAGGGCTGCTCTCTAGGCGAGGGCGTCATAGTAGCCCTGCACGCTAAGATCGACGGCACCCCCCGCAGCCGTGGCCCTGCACCTCAGGGCCGACGTGACATTCTTGACGACGCCGTGGCCCGCCACTCTGTTGCCCGACCCGGTGAGGAGGTTCTGGGTAAAGACCTGTGGAGTGCTTTCAGAGCCGCCCACCGTGGCAAGGCCGTCGCTATCACCGTTGACCAGATATCGAGCGGCATTGGTCCCGTTTGCATAGTGGACGTCTACCTCTACCCGGCTGGAGTGCGAGGGTTTAAGGTTCGCAAGCGAGGAGTCCTGAAAGGTAGTACCTACGTTCCCCACAGCATCCAGCGCAACCATTCCATCGGCCACCCACATGACCCACTCGCCCGTGCGGTCGTAGCGCCGGATAGTGTTGGCCGCCGATGCGTACAGAGATTCGACGTAGCGGGTAGAGGTATTGCCGCTCATCGTCTTGGCGTGGCCCCTGTAAGAAGCGGCAGGGGCCGTCGTCGAGACGACTACCTGGCCCGATGAGTTGAGGTAGATGTAGAGAAAGCCCGCCGTACTGCGGTTGACCGTGAGGGTGCCCGTGCCCGTTACGGGCGGGGCCGTGCCTCCTGCTGCGAAGTTGATCGTGACGTCGGAGGCGAGCTCGACGAGTTTGTTCGCTCCCGGCACCCAGGCGACGCCGGCGCGCACGATCACCTGAGTAGCACTCTGCCAGTCTACCCGGAGGCCTTCGAGGCGCGTCTGCCAGGCCCAGCCGAAGACGGCCATGAGCTTGGCCGGAGAGAGCATGTAAGGAGAGTCCAGAGTGCCGTCCTTCGCCTCTGGGACGGTCGCCTCTTCGCCAACCCCCCGGACCGTCTCCGAAGCGTCCGAAGCCGAGGCGCCTGATATTGAAACCTGCGTCCTGCCGCCAGCACTGTCGTCCGTCACGGTGACGCCAGCGCCGACGAAATCCAGTATCGCCCGGTTGGCGAGGGCGCTACCCTCGTCGCGGATCTGCCTGAGCCTGGCATCGTTTATGCTGGCGTAGAGGTCCGAGAGCGTTATGACGCCTGTGCGTCCATCGACGCTTGTGACCTGGTCGGTGTTGTCTATCTTGTCCCACGATGAGCCGTTGTAGACGGCCCAGTCTCCGACCTTCCAGTCCGTGATCCCGCTGAGGGACGTGGAGCCCGCCACACTGACCTTGTAGTAGTCGCCCTTGGAGGGGCTCGACCCTCCGATGTTCGGAGTGTTCGTGCTCGCATCCCACACGCCCTGATAGTCCATCCCCCCGATCACCGTGTCCGGCAGGTAGACCATCCCGATCTTCGAGTCTGATCCCAAGGGCGCAATCCCGTTCGCAGCGCCCTTCTGCGAGCTCGGTAGGGCCCCGGAGACGTCTGCTACAGCGAGAGTGATGTCGCCGGTCCTGCCTGCCACGCTCTTGACGCGTGAGTAGGCAGCAGGAATAAGAAGTCCAGAGTCCAGCGGCGCGAAACCGCTCTCTACACCCCGCAGAGCGGCGACTGCCGAATCGACCTGCTCGGTAACCGCCCCTTCTTCGAGGACCCTTACTCTAGTCATTCGACACCTCAACCACCTGAGCCCCTCCCGGGTCTTCTGTTACCGTCACGCCGTAGCTTGCTGCGATGTCCTCGTCGATGACGACGTATGCCGTGCCGTCCACCCCGATCTCCCTGCTGATCCACGGCAGCTCGTCGCTGAAGAAGGGCCGGCCGTCGGTATCGAAGCCCCAGAGCGCACCCCTGGCAGCCGAGATGCGTGGGAAGACAGGCAGCGGGGTCGCCTCGATCTTCTCGTCGATCAGCTGCGCCTCGCCCGCGAGTGATCCCCCCTGGCCCTCGATCGGAGCCTGATCCACCAGGACCCGGTAGCTCGAGGTCTTCACGCCTTCTGAGACCGCGGTCTTCTTGATGGCCAGGATCACGTCGCCACGCGAGATGAAGAACGGTGGGTACTTCGGGTTGACGGTGACCCTGGCCTCGTTGGTGCCGAGCCTGGCGGCCTCCCTGCGGCCGATCTCATAGGCGGTCAGGCCCTCTGCTGCGACCTCGTCAGTGAACTCGACGAAGCGGACGGAGCGGGGGTTGACCTTGTGCGTCCCGTTGTCCACCTTGATCGGCTTGGTGAGCGGGATGTGATCGCCCGTGTCTGTCTCCCCGCGCCAGACGACGATCCAGGCGTAGCTCTCGTCCTCAGGCGTCTCCACGCTGACTCCGCCTGCTTCGGTGTCGACATCCTCCTCGACGGTCCAGACCTCCTCTGTGGTCTGCTCGAGCGAGATCGCCTGGTAGGCCGAGGCGATGTTGGTTGCAAGGTCAACGCCGATGAGCTGGCCTTGATCCGAGGCAACCTGGATCAGGTCAGAGACGTACTGGTTCCACCTGATGCGGTCGGCACCGTTCGCATTGATCAGGGGCGTGGCGGCCCTGAGGATCTCTATGCCGTCGTACTCTCCGAAGAGGATCGAGAAGCCTTCGTAGAGCACCAGGTCGGGGCGGGCGTTCGTGTACTCGCGGTCATCTGCAGGCCCGTCTCCGATCGGCGTGCGAGCAGCCTCGTAGCCACCTGTGGCACCCGTGACCTCGCTGATGATCCCCTCGACCTTCAGGCGCACGACCTTGCCCTTGAAGGCGGGCAGGAGTTCGCCAGAGGGCAGACACATGTACTCGACCGTGATCTCCTCCTGCTCGTAGGAGGGATCGAGCGGAGTCTCCAAGACCAGCTCGAGCACGACCGCAAGGCCGTCCTCCTTGCCGTAGCCGAAGGAAGCTGGATCGACGAAGGAGGAGAAGTCCTCTCCGGCGATCCTGACCACACGCTGCACC
>CADDZK010000403.1 GCA_902812425.1 Actinomycetota bacterium | reverse complement strand
GCGATGATGGGAGTGTAGCGTCGTGCTCCTTCTTCGAGTTTGCGAATTTCTCGGGTTGCTTCGTAGCCGTCCATCTCGGGCATTTGCACGTCCATCAACACCGCTGCGTAGGGGAGGCGAGAGATAGCTTCCAGCGCCTCCAAGCCGTCGGCAGCTACGTCCGCGTGGTATCCCAAAGAATCAAGCATCCTTGCTGCTACCTTCTGGTTTATGGCGTTGTCCTCGGCGACAAGTATCCTCGCACGAGGCACGGCCTTCCCTTCTAGGCCGCCCCGCGGGATTGGTTGCGAGACCTTCTCAGGCATAACCCCCTCGGCTTGCAGATTCAACACGGTGACTATGGCGTCGTAGAGCTGAGACTGTCTGACCGGCTTGGTCAGGTAGGCTTCAATACCTGCTCGGCGTGCTTCTTCGGCATGGAGCAGGCCCAAGGAGGTCAGCATAATCAGGTGCACGGACGCAAGATTTGGGTCGCCCTTGATGATCCTAGCAACCTCTATGCCGTCCATCCTGGGCATCTGAGCGTCCAAGATTATCATGTCGTAGGGTTCGGCCCCCTCCACAGCCTCCCGCAACATTTTCAGGGCCTGTGGCCCATCTTCAGCCAGCCCTGCTCGCATGCCCCAGGAGGTGACCTGTTCTTGCACTATCTTACGGTTTATGTCGTTGTCGTCTACCACAAGCACCCTGGTATTGCGTAACTCCGGTGACATAGCCAGTGTAGCCCGCTCTATCCCTCTCTCAAACCGCGTGGTAAACCAGAAAGTAGAGCCCTCTCCGGGTTCGCTCTCGACACCTATCTCACCACCCATCATCTCCACCAGCTGCTTGCTGATGGCGAGCCCTAAGCCCGTGCCACCGTAGCGGCGGGTGGTCGAGGTGTCTGCCTGGGTGAAGGACTGGAACAGTCTGGAGCGTTGCTGCGTCGATAAACCGATGCCTGTATCCGTGACGGAGAAACGCACGCTGGCCTCGCTTTGGGTTGTGTCGAACAACCTCGCGCGTACCACCACATTGCCCTCTTCGGTGAACTTGACGGCGTTACCGATGAGGTTGGTCAAGACTTGGGTAAGGCGCCCAGGATCGCCCTGCAGAGCGCGGGGCACCTCCGGCTCGATGAGGCTTGCGAGCTCCAATCCCTTTGCGCGTGCTTGCTCGGCAAAGAGCCCTAACGCCTCCTCCACCGTGTCCCTCAGGTCGAAATCGACAACCTCTAGGTTCATCTTGCCGGCCTCTATCTTGGAGAAGTCGAGTATGTCGTTGATGATCGTAAGCAGATTCTCGCCTGACATGCGTACGGTCTCTGCGTACTCGCGTTGCTCTTCTGAGAGGTCTGTGTCGAGCAGGAGCCCCGTCATCCCTATGACGCCGTTCATGGGAGTACGTATCTCATGGCTCATGTTCGCAAGAAACTCGCTCTTGGCCCGATTCGCCGCCTCGGCGGCCTCTCTAGCCCTTCTGGTCATCTCTTCTGCTCGCCTGCGCTCGGTGATGTCGACCATGAAACCCTGCCAGTAGCGCGACCCGCTCTCCTCGTCCTCGACTATGACCGACTCGTTACGCACCCACACTATCCGCCCGTCGCGGTGGAGCACCCGGTACTCTGTGGCGACGACCTCGCCCGGCTCCGGGAGCCGCTCGTCCTCCGAGCCCATCTGCTCGCGGTCGTCGGGGTGCACCAGTCGCCACCTGAGATCGGGGTCCCTGCACTCTTCGGGAGAGTACCCTGTCAGGGCCTCTATCTGGGGGCTCATGTATATCGCTGAATCTGGGCTCCCTATCTCCTGGATGTAGACTACCGCGGGCATTCGCTCGACCAGCGTACGGTACCTCTGCTCGGCCTGTCGTAACTGTTCCTCCGCCTGCTTGCGCTGGGTTATATCCTCGATGGCTCCCTCCAGCCGCACCAACTCCCCGGAGCTGTTTCGGATAGCACGCGCGCTCAAGGAGAACCATATCTCGGAGCCATCTTTGCGGATTCCAAGTCCTTCTATCCCCGATACGCTGTCCTGTTGCTGCAGACGCCGAATAACCTCTTCGCGCTGTTCAGGGCGCGCGTACAGGGTCCGCCCGAGGTTTGAGACGGAGTAAATCATTTCTTGAGGAGAGTCGTAACCGAACATACGCGCCAAGGCAGGATTGGCGATGAGCAGGCCGCCTTCCGCTGTGCTCTGGTAGATGCCCTCGACGGCATTCTCGAAGATGGATCGGTATCTCCTCTCTGCTATGCGCAAACTCTCGGCAAACAGAAACGACAGAGCGGTTACGAGAGCGAATAGGATCAAAGAGAGAGAAGCGACGTCGAACACGAATGCTATGACGACCATCAAGGCTCCCATGACAAGTCCGCTCCAAGGTGCGAGAAGGTAACTTGCGACGAGAACCGGGATCACCATCGACATGTACGTCCCAACACTGCTCTGGTTAACCAGTAGCAACGGCACCACGGCGCACAAGGTGACGGTAATTACGACAGCGGCTCGGACATAGCCAAACCGGTTGAGCAGATAGAGTGCGAGCACGAAAGAGATCAGGATCCCGTTGGTCAGGTTGTATTGCATGGCCCCCTGGTACAAGTTGATCGAGGCCAATACGATCAAGCTTGCCTCGATACCAAGAAGGATGATGGCTAAGACGCTCCCTTTGCGTCGCAGATCCAGGGTGCGTGCCCTCGTTTTCAGCATGCTCTCGTCAACCGCCTCAGGCTCCGTCGCCACATCGGAAGGATGGGATGCGGATATGGAAGTAGGCCACGTAGCTACCCAACTAGCTTCTCCTCCCCTAACCCCAACGACCCAACGTCATCGGCAGCGCAGGTGCCGAGCCCTCTTGCTCGCGGGTCCACAAGACATCACCTTGAACACGTCACCTCCCACCGTCGGCGTGTCCATTATTCTCCGCCGAACTCCAACCGTCATGGGCGCAAGCCCCTTCGGTTAGCAGACTCCACCGCCCGAACCGCTCCCCAGCAAGACTCGCACAGCGGAGGTCCCCAGTCTAGTCGAGAACGCCACCTTGTGCCAACCTAAACGACAAGACCCCAAGACGGTGCGTCTCTAAAGTTCCCGCTCGAGTCGCGTTGCACGTGCGAAACACTCAGCATACATGCTACTATTGGTTGCATATTACGACCAACCGGTAGTTGGCTTGGACGCGGAACTGCACTGGGGAGGGTGTATGAGACGAACCTTTCGCGTGATCACGGCGGTGCTGGTAGCGATAACCCTTGCCGCGAGCACCGTAGGCTCCGCTGTCGCGGAGCCCGAAAAGAACCAGATTGAGGCACAGGCTACATGCTCCAACGGAGCGACCTACCCCTTCGTGCTCAATGGCATGGGCAAAGCTTGGCAAATAGAGGGGACCAACAGCAACCTGCTCGTCAAGAGCTACACGCTCACCTACTACGATCCTGTCACCGGGGAGCTGATAGGTACTGACACTTACGGAGGTGGCGAAAAGAACGGTCAGGAGGGTGACCTTATAACCTGCGA
>CADDZK010000402.1 GCA_902812425.1 Actinomycetota bacterium | reverse complement strand
CACTGTGGCAGCGACCATAGCGGAGGTCAGGTGGGCGGGCCTGAGGTGCAGGGTCCGGGTCGAGGGAGCCCCGGACGGTGCGAAGGTAGACTTGCGCTCCCGCGCCGCCGACCCTTCTACCTCCATCGCAGCCCCGAAGGCTCTGAAGGATGGCACGGCGTCTCTCCCCGTCGCCGACGACACCCGCGAGGGCGATGCGACCATCGTGGTCGTGCTCGACCCGGACGGCCGGGTGCTCGCCCAGGCTCCGACGGTGGTAGGTGGCTAGAATGAGCGCCGTGGAGTTGGACAACCTCGACAAGATCGCCGCCGAGGTCTTCGAGGGCTATGTGGTCCGCAAGGACCTCGCGCTCAAGTTCAAGGGTCAGTACCCGGTACCCACCTACGTGGGTGAATTTCTCCTTGGTCGCTACTGCGCTAGCACGGACGAGGAGGAGATAGCGGAAGGTCTCGCCATAGTCGAGCGCCAGCTCCGCGAGAGGACCGTGCGTGCCGGGGAAGAAGAGCTGTACAAGGCCCGCGCCCGCGAGGAGGGCAGGGTCAGGATCATAGACCTCATCACTGCTCGTCTCGACTCCAAGAGCGACTCGTACTTCGCCACCCTGCCGAGCCTACGGCTGAACGATGTCCGCATCGAGCCCCAGCTCGTCGCAGATAACGAGCGGATGCTGACCGGCGGCTTCTACGCGGAGATAGAGCTGGAGTACGATGCAATCGTCGCCCAGGAGAAGGGCGGGCACCCCTTCGGCGTGGCTTCGCTTCGCGCCATCCAACTCAGCAAGCGGGGCGTCCTTGAGGATTTCTCCCGCGGACGCGAGGCGTTCACCACGCAGGAGTGGAAGCGGTTCCTGATCCGCAGCGTCGGCCTGGAGCCAGACGTTCTCTCCGAGCGGGAGCAGGACGTCTTACTACTCCGCATGGTCCCTTTCGTCGAGCGCAACTACAACATGATCGAACTCGGGCCGCGGGGTACCGGAAAGAGCCACCTCTACCAGCAGGTCTCTCCCTACTCCCACCTCGTCTCTGGCGGGAAGGCGACTGTAGCGAGGATGTTCGTCAATAACGCAACGGGCCAGCGTGGGCTCGTCGCCCAGTACGACGTCGTCTGCTTCGACGAGGTCTCCGGCGTCTCCTTCGACCAGAAGGACGGCGTGAACATCATGAAGGGCTATATGGAATCGGGAGAGTTCTCGCGCGGTAGGGAGAGCATCAGGGCAGACGGTGGCATCGTGATGGTCGGCAACTTTGATGTGGACGTAGAGCACCAGCAGAGGCTAGGCCACCTCTTCGGTCCTATGCCGCCCGAGATGCGAAACGACACCGCCTTCATGGATCGCATCCACGCCTACCTCCCCGGCTGGGACGTCCCCAAAATGCGCTCAGAGCTCTTCACCGAGCACTTCGGCCTTGTGAGCGATTTCCTCTCCGAATGCTGGGACCGCCTGCGCTCGGAGAGCCGAGTCTCCACCCTGCACGGCCGCGTCCAGTTCGGCGGCGCCCTCTCAGGGCGGGATACCACGGCCGTCCAGAAGACCGTGAGCGGCCTCCTCAAGCTTCTCTACCCGAACGCCATCAAGCCAGTCACCGACGAGGACCTCGAGTGGGCCGTCAGGCTCGCCTTGGAGGTTCGCCGGCGCGTGAAGGAGCAGCAGAAGCGCATCGGATCGGCAGAGTTTCGCAACACCCACTTCTCCTATAGGATCGGCGAGGACGGGATAGAGCAGTTCGTCGTGACCCCTGAGGCGGGCAGCGACGACCAGATCGGCACCGACCCGCTCCCTCCGGGCCAGGTCTGGGCTATCGGCCCCGGCGGCCCCGATGACTACGCTGGCCTCTACCGGGTGGACGTCACCGCGGGTCCCGGCTCTGGCGTCCGCATACTCAACCAGCCAGTGCCGCCTGCCTTCCGCGAGAGCGTCCGCTACGCTGAGCAGAACCTCTACGCCCAGGCCCGAGCCCTCGTCGGCGACCGCGACCCGCGCGACCACGAGTTCTCCGTCCAGCTAAGGGCCTTCGACGCCTCGAGGAGCGGCGCGTTCCTTGGGCTGCCCGCCCTCCTGGCCCTATGCAGCGCCTTGCTAGAGAAGAGCTTGCACGGCGGCCTCATAGCGGTAGGGGGACTCAACCTCGGGGGAGGGCTGGATCCCGTCTACAACGCCGTGAGCGTGGCGGAGCTCGCGGTCGAAAAGGGCGCGACCGCCCTCCTCATCCCCATCTCCGCGCGCCGGCAGCTCAACGACCTCTCCGACGAGATGGCGACGAAACTGACCGTCCTGTACTACTCCGATGCCCGTGAGGCATTAATCAAAGCGCTAGGTGACTACTGAGAGCATGCGCATGAGCGCATTATGAAGAGGAGAGAGATGTGGGGCTTAACGGACCCTTCAAGGACCCGAGCGAATGGGAATAATCCGTCCACCCCGGCATTCACACTACTGCTTGTCTCAAACTGGAGGAGGATTACCGTGGGGGAAAAGGACCTAGCGAAATGAACTCCACCTTTACCTGGCTGGACCACTCAGAACGCGACAGACAGAGGATGCTCGACGTCATAGACCGCTTCCGGGAGAGCGAGGCCCGCGACGAGCTCGGTTTCGGCGTGATCAATAACACGTTCGCCGACATGCTCTTTCCCGGAACCAGCACCCTCCAGACGCGCGCCCGGTACTTCCTGTTCATCCCCTGGATCTACCGCTACCTCGAAGACAGGCGCGTCGGGTCCGAGCACATCTGGCGAAGGGCCAGGGACATGGAGGTGAGGCTGATCTCAACCCTCCTCGCCTCCGACGATAAGGAAAGAGTCATCGGTTCCAGGTCCCGTGCGAACCTCCAACGTATGCCGAGCAACATCTACTGGCACGGTCTGAGGAAGTGGGGGATCTGCCAGTTCCCAGGTTCGCAGGACCAGTATCATCGCTCCCTCGATGCGTACTACGAAGCCCTCCCGAAGTCCAGAGCACGCACCGACGACGGCGAGCCGCTCGAGGACCACGCCTCGCACAACTGGCACCCCGGACTCCCGTCACCGTCTCCGGACTTCCTATTCGACTCCTCCTTCAGGCTCACCCGCCCGGAGGCGAGCTACCTTCGCGAGCGCATCCAGGCAAGCAATCCCGGCAGCCTCCTCGCGGTTCTCGTCTGGCTCGACGGGGCTAACGGCGGGGTGGATTTCCCGTGGGAGCACCCGACTTACTCGGAGTTCCCTGAGCATATACGCAGGCAGTTGCGCCACGCGCGCGCGTCCTCCGAAGCTGCCCACGGGGCGACGCTCCTCTACAACCTCATGCTCTCGGAGGCTCGTAAGATGGACGCGGCCGTGGAGGAGAGACGCGAGGCTCTGCGTGACTGGGCCGGCCTCGTCGAGGAGAGCGACGCCATCCACGGATGGGACCGAGGCGACTTCTGGGAGCTGATACTCTCCGAGGGAGCGAACATCTCCGTACAGACCCGCTCGTTCGTAGACTCCTGGCTGGACATCGCGCTCGCGCCGGGGGGCGCCTCAGGGGTGG